>JAHBVU010000036.1 GCA_019637315.1 Gemmatimonadales bacterium | reverse complement strand
CCCGACCAGTCAGCCTGGCAAGCGCTGCGTCGAGTCCGCCGCGGCCCCGGCCGAGATCGTGAGCATCCATGGCACCAAGCAGGGTGAGATAACTGCCGCGGTGGAAGCGGGCCCTGAGCAGCGCGGCGTGGTGATCGAGATAACCCGGCAAGGTCCGGCGGGCGCCGGGCCCGAAGCGCGCCTCGAACTCCTGTTCGGTGCGGAAGGTCATCATGCCGACCATTCGTGCCAATCCCATTCCTGCGTCGCCCAGAGATTCGATGGCCGTGCGCTGGATGTGATTCCAGCCTAGCGTTTCGGCGGAGCTGCGCGCCGGCGCCGCCAGGACGGCGGTGCGCAGGGCTCGATGCGGGTGCAGCAGGTTCCATTCGAGCGTCACCATCCCACCCAGCGACCCGCCCGTGATCAGGGCCACCTGACTGACACCGAGCCGGTCGACGAGCCGGCCAACCAGGCGCGCCATATCCCGGGGCGTAACCGCGGGAAACGGCTCGGCCCGATTGGCCGGTCCGGTGGTGCCGTAGCAGGAGCCGAGCAGGTTGGGCGCCAGCACGGCATAGCGGGTCGTGTCGACGACTCGACCCGGGCCGATCAGGCTCGACCACCAGTCGCCCGCCGCGTCCGGGGTGCCGGTCAGCGCGTGCAGGACGACCACCAGGTTGTCACGCTCGGCGTTGAGCGTGCCGTCCAGGTGGTAGGCCTGCACCACGTCCGTCAGCACCTCACCGGAGTCGAGCGGGAAGCGCTCGATCCGGTGAGTGTGAAGCGTCCGACCGGTCATGCGCTCGTGGCGATCCGGAGTGCGCGGTCGAGGTCAGCGGTCAGGTCGGCCACGTCCTCGATGCCCACCGAGAGGCGCACGAGATCCGCCGAAACGCCTGCTGCCTGCCGCTCGGCCGCGGTCAGCTGTTCATGCGTGGTCGACCAGGGGTGAATGATCAGGCTCTTCGCGTCGCCCACGTTGGCGAGCAGCGAGAAGAGCTTCGTCTCCGATGCGGTCCGACGCGCGGCGGCCTCACCACCTTTGACGCCGAAGGTCAGGACCCCGCCGAACCCACCCTCGAGATACCGTTTGGCCAGCGCGTGGCTCGGATGCGAGGGCAGGCCAGGGTAGGACACCCAGGTCACCAGGGGGTGCTGCTCGAGGAACTGCGCCACCGCCAGCGCGTTGGCAACGTGCCGCTCGATGCGCAGGTGCAGCGTCTCGAGACCCTGCAGGAAGAGAAAGGCGTTGAACGGTGAAAGGGCTGCGCCGATGTCGCGAAGGAGCACCACCCTGAGCCGGATGGCAAAGGCAATCTCGTGGAACGTCGGCGCGAACTGCAGCCCGTGGTAGGCCGGGTCGGGGTCGACGAAGAACTCCTTGAACCGCGGCGATGCCGACCAGTCGAACTTGCCGCTGTCGATCACCACGCCACCGATGGCGGTACCGTGGCCGCCGATCCATTTGGTGGCTGAGTGGACTACGATGTCGGCGCCATGCTCGATCGGGCGAGCGAGAATGGGAGTCGCAAAGGTGTTGTCGACGACGAGCGGCACGCCGGCCTCATGTGCAACAGCTGCGATGGCGCGGAAGTCGGGCACATCGAGCCTGGGGTTGCCGATGGTCTCGACGTAGACGGCTTTGGTGGTGGCGTCGATGGCCGCGCGGAATGCTTCCGGGTTGCTGCCGTCGACCAGCTTGACCGTGATGCCGAGTCGCGGGAAGGTGCTCTGGAACAGGGTGACGGTGCCGCCATAGAGCGACGAGGATGCCACGATCGAGTCGCCCGCTTTGGCGAGGTTGAGCAGCGCGAGCGTCTGGGCCGACTGTCCGCTGGCCGTGGCCACCGCCGCGACGCCGCCTTCCAACGCAGCAATCCGCCGCTCGAAGACGTCGTTGGTCGGGTTCATGATCCGGGTGTAGATGTTGCCGAACTGGCGGAGTCCGAAGAGATCGGCCGCGTGCTCGGCGTTGTCAAACACGTACGACGTCGTGGCGTAGATCGGGACGGCCCGCGCGTTGGTGGCGGGGTCGGCGGCCTCCTGGCCGACATGGATGGCCCGAGTGCCCAGCCCGTAGGCTGGCGGCGTATCTGCGGGCGCGGCGGTGTCGGTTACTGCGGTCATCGGATCCTCGAGGTTCATGAAAACAAAAAAGCCCCGCGTCAAGCGGGGCGGGGCCGGTACCAGTGCGTCAAGCTAGACGAGCGACGTAGCTACGTACCGATCCTCCGACCCCGCAGGGGCCGACAACACATCATCATCGCCGCCGACAGGGTCGACGTCGAGGAGGTGCGGGAGGAAGGGGTACGGATCATCCTTATAAATGAAACGGTCCGGGATCGAGGTGTAAAGGGGGGTCGGTTTTCGGCCTGGTCCCGCCTTGATGGCGCAATCAATGGAACCCGTGCCAGACCTCGCGTTTGACGAGATCGCGAAGGTGCTCGGACTTGGGTCGCGTGGCGGGATCGGGATAGACGCGTTTACCCGCCTCGTCCATCTTGGCGGAAAAGCTGTCGAACTGGGCGCGGTCCTTGAAGCGGAAGACGCGGAGGTGGGTCCACTCGCCGTTTGGCGTGTCGGGCTTGTAGGTGCGGAGTTCGTCGAACGCCCCGTCCCGTTCAGCCTCGGCATCGATCGGCTCGGCTACCTCGCGAATGTACTTCTCGTACGCTGCCTCCATGCCCGGTTTTGCCTTCCAGTACAGGGCGACGAAAAGCGGTTGCTGCGCAGCGGTGGGTGTTGCGCTCAAAGTGGCTGCCGTCAGGACTGCAGCGATCAGTCGAACCATCGGGTCGTCTCGCGGTCTCGGGTCCAGGGTGGAGCGATGAACCGTGAAAGGTATGGGGTGCTCGTCGGATCGTGAAGCTGGCGCTATTGTCTGAGACCCAACGCCCGGCCACGGACTCCCGCAAAGGGCGGGATGCCGGTTCTCGGGGCCGTTCTGCGTTAAGGAAGGGGGCGGCGCCTGCCGCCCCGATCGCCCCCCCCAGTTCGTTCCCCAGCTTGGAGGCGCTATGACCGACCGAGGAATCGCGGCATCGCTGTTCGATCTGTCGTTTTCGCACTTCATCACGCCCAAGATCCAGCGGATCCTGTACGCGCTGTTGCTGGTCGTCGCGGGCGGCATTTCCCTGGCCGTACTCGGTGCGGCGCTCGGCATGGGGAGTGGCTTCTTCGGCAAGGCGGGAGGCCTCCTGATCGGGATCCCGGCGGCGGTGCTCGTCTTCTTTTTCGTGGCGATGTACGCCCGCGTCATGATGGAGATGCTGATCGTTGTGTTCCGGGGGGTCGAGTATCTGGGTGAGATTGCCGCAGCCGTCAAGCGCGAGGGAGGATCACCGCTCGACCGCTGATCCCTGGAGACGGCGGGACGCGTAGGGCCGGTTCGGCCGGACGCGCGTCCCGACGCTCCCGGAACCAACGAGTCGCCTACGCTTGCAGCAGCAGGCCGCGGCGTCCGCCTGTCGTCATCGATACGATCGGTCCTGGTCTGAGTGCGCTGGCGACAACCCTTCGCCCGGACTATACTGGCCTGACAGACGGTTTGCCTCCGTTCGGCATCACTCCCGCCGGCCTCCCTCTTCCCGCACCAGCCGATTGCGCCATGAGCCTGCCAGCCGACTCAGGAGAGGTGACGATTCTGCTTCAGGCCTGGTCTGAGGGCGATCGCGCTGCTGGTGATCAACTCTTTGCCGTCATCTACGGCGAGCTTCGCCGGCTGGTTCGAGGTCAGATTCATCGGTCGAGTGTTCCGGTAACCATCCAGGCTACCGAGGTCATTCACGAGGCGTACCTCCGGCTTGCGAAGCAGGACTCCACCGACTGGAAGAATCGAGCCCATTTCTTTGCCATGGCGGCCACGGTGATTCGCCGCGTGCTGTTGGACTACGCTCGCGGTCGACTTGCGGCGCGTCGCGATCGCCGCAGGGAACTCCCGCTCGAGGCCGCGCTGGAACAAGAGGCGATGTCGGTTGAGCGCGCCGACGGATTGATCCAGCTCGACGCCGCACTCGATGCGCTCCGGACCGGCGACCCGCGACGGGCTCGGGTCGTCGAACTGCGCTACTTCGCCGGTCTCGAGGTCAAGGAGATTGCCGAGGTGCTGCAGGTGTCGGAACCCACCGTCAAGCGCGACTGGGCGTTCAGCCGCGCCTGGCTGCGCACCAGGATCAATGGGCACGATCTCGACGAGGCGCGCTCCGATGTCTGATCAGTTGTCCGGACCTGAGCAGGGGGCTGCGCTGGATGCCCTTGCCGCGCTGTTCGCGGAGGCGCTCGAACTGGACGACTCCAGTGCGCAACACGCGCTGCTCGCCTCGGTCCGCGCGCGTGATCCCGCTCTGGCCGCCGAGCTGGCGAGTCTGCTCGAAGCACACAGCGCCGATCCTTCCTTTCTGGCAGAACCGCTGGTCGGCGAGGTGGCGGGGGTCCTGGCAGCTCAGCTGGCCTCGGCGCTGGTAGGAACGCAGGTCGGCGGCTGGGAGGTCGATGCGGTTCTGCATCACGGCGGCATGGGGACAGTCTATCGGGCGCATCGGGTGGGTGTCGACTTCGAGCAGCATGCCGCCCTGAAGGTGATCCGACATGGGCTCGGAAGTCCCGAGCTGGTTCGTCGGTTCGCCCAGGAACGACGCCTGCTGGCTCGGCTCGAGCACCCGAACATCGCGCGCCTGCTCGATGGCGGCACCACGGCGGAGGACTTGCCCTATCTGGTGATGGACTATGTCCGCGGCGAGATGATCGATGTATGGAGCGCACGGCAACGGCCGTCGCTCGACCGCCTCCTCGATGTGTTCACGCAGATCTGCTCAGCCGTCAACTTTGCCCATCAGAACCTCGTGGTGCATCGGGATATCAAACCTGCCAACATTCTCGTGACGCCCGACGGAACAGCCAAGCTGCTGGACTTCGGTATTGCCGAGCTCGAACGGCAGGCAGCGACCGAGCCGGATGCGGAGTCCGATGGACGGCTGCTGACGCCCGGCTACGCCAGTCCGGAACAGTTTCGCGGCGGCGAGGTTGGGACCACGACGGACACCTACTCGCTCGGCGTGCTGCTCTATCGCCTCCTGACGGATGAGACGCCGTACCGAATCGAGCCTGGCTCGTCGGCGGCTGAAGCGGAGCGGATCGTGCTGGAGGCGGTTCCCGCCCCACCCAGTGCAGTGCTGGCTGCCCGGGGAGCCCGGCTGCCCCGTCGTGCCGCAGACCTCGACGCCATCGTGCTGCGGGCGCTGCGCAAAGAGCCGGCGGAACGGTATCCATCCGTCCAGGCGTTTGCCGATGACCTGCGCCGTTACGCCGAGGGTGCCCCCGTGGACGCCCGCCCTGCGACAGTGACCTACCGGGCCGCGCGCTTTGCGGGCCGTCATTGGAAGGGACTTGCCGTTGCGGCAACGATTGTCGGACTGCTGATCGGCGGACTTTCTGCCGCTCTTTGGCAGGCCGGTGTCGCCGAGCGGCAGCGCGACCTCGCGCGCGCCGAGGCGGCCACGGCAGCATCGGCCGTGACGTTCCTCAAGACTGTGCTCGGGTCGGCCGACCCGTGGCGTGATACGGAGCCGGCGGAAACCGTCGATGATGTGATCCGGCTTGCCGAGGCCGAGGTGGACTCGGTGTTGAGCGGCGAGCCTGCGGCGCGCGCCTACGTCTTGTCCGCGCTTGGTCAGGTGGCCGCCGGGCGGGGCCAGCTCGATCGCGCGGATCGGATGACCGGTGCCGCCGTTGCGATTCTCGAGGGATCGGGCGCGGCTGGGAATGCACGGGCGGGCACCATCTACCTTACCCGCTCACTTGCCCTTCACGAGGACGGTCGGCTGCAGGATGCCAGGACCTTTGCGGCCGAGGCAGTGCGACAATTCGAATCCGGCGAGGACAACGCCTGGGCCGAACTCGCGGGGGCGCTCAATCAGCTTGGTGCGCTCGACATCGAGCTGGGCGACCATACCTCCGCGGAGACGACCTTGCGTCGCGCGGTTGCGCTGCACCAGGCCAACGGTGAGCAGGCGGCCCTCGGCCTGGCCGGTGTCTATAACAACCTCGCAGTTGCGCTCGCCAATCAACCCGGTCGGCTCGAGGAGGCGGCAGGGGCGTACGCAGAGGCCACCCGGTTGGTCGAGCGTGTTGGGGCCAGCGCACCGAGACTGGCGACGCTCCTCGTCAATCAGGCCAATGCCTTCCGGCAGCTCGGCCGGATCGATCAGGCAGAGACGACGTTCGATCGCGCCATCGCGCTGATGACGCAGTCGCTTGGCCCTGCTCACCAGTCGACCCTCACTGCGGCGGGGTCGCTGGCGTCGCTCTACGAGGCAACGGGCAAGTTCGAGCAGGCGGCTGCAACATTGCGAGTGCCGCTCGAGTCGGCGCGAGCGGCGTTGCCCAGCGGTCATCCCACCACCGCCTATCTCCAGAACGTGCTCGGTGCGGCCCTCTGTCAGATGGATCGGCCAGAGGACCATCGACAGGGGCTGGCCGTGTCCCGAGCCTCGCTCGACGCGCGGGTCGCGGCGATGGGGCCGGGGCACTGGGCGGTCGCGTCAGGCCAGTCGATCGTAGGCCACTGCCTGGTTCGTCTGGGCCGGCGGGAGGAGGGACTCGCCCTGCTCAGGCGCGCCGTGGCCACACTGCGCGCCGAGCGGGGGGAGGATCAGGAACTAACGGTCCGGGCCAGGCGGTGGCTGGAGCAGGTGGAGTAGCCGTTGCCAGGTTCAGCCACGCTTTTGCCGTTACTGGTCAGCCGAGGCCCGCTCGAACCGCCAGGTCCACGTCGTGGTAACGTCATCCTGGAGTCGTGTATAGCTTCCCTCGAGCACGTTGCGATTCGTTGACATTCGCCAGAAATCGCTGCCAGTCAGGCTAGAGGTGTTTAGCCAGATCGCCCCTGTCGCGAACACGTATGCCTCCGGGTTCGGGAAGAGGTCCGAGGCGCAGACTTTGTTCAGAATCTGCATGCCAGTCGCAGATCCGTGCGCGGCATACCAGAGCGGTGATTGACCTGGCCCTGGCTGGGTGCCGCCTGCGGGGTTCGTCTCGCTGATCGTGATCCACTGAGGGCGTGTCTGGCCGGCCAAGCTAATCTGGACCACGGGCGAGACGTAGCTTGCGCACGGCACCTCATTCCACACTCGTAGCGTTCCCTCGGTCAAGTCGTATCGCGTCTGGCCCGACTCGTCAGTCACGGCGCGCTCGAAGCGAAGGTTGGTTGCCTCGGTGACGAGCGTTTTCAGGTGACCGGGCGTGGTGTATACGGCTCGTGCTGTGACCGTACCTATCCAGACATGTTGCGGGCCGCGCACCTTAACCGTGTCGACTGCCAGCTTGCGTCGATCCGCGCTCGCCATCAGGGTCGCAACGACGTCGTACGAGCCGGTCGAGTCGTACTGGTGCGAAGCTGTCGTCGTGCCGGCATACTCGGTGGTTTCGCCGTCGCCCCAGACCCACTCGATCAGGTAGCCGTCAGCGGGAGGGAGCGGGACCGACGCTTCCAGTTCCACCAGGAGGTTGTCGCCCTCGAGGGTTACCTCGTCGGGCTCCACCTTGAATGGCGCGAGCGTTACCCGGGCCTGCGCCACTGCAACTTGTCTGATGGCGCTGCCAGCTCCGCTTGCAAAGGCTGTGATCGTCCGCCTGACCTGAGTTGCGGCCGGCTCGGACGACAGATCCAGGTCCTCGGCGATCGACAGCGCATCTCCAACCGTTCGAGCGACTTCCGAGCCGTCCGGGCGGTGGACCGAAATGGCGTTGGCCAGCACCCGCAACTTGGCGGCCTGGCTTCGAGCCACCAGGTTGATGCCGGTGGCGGCTTGCGCCGAGGTCCAGGTGTCTTCGGGAAGGTGCTGGATCTCGACGTTGAGGTCGGGCAGGCCTGCCTCCGAAGCGAGTTGACGATTGACCGCATCCCGAGCGGCCTCCGTGGTGGCATCGATCATTCGCCGAAGCGAGACCAGCAGGTTGTCCGCCTCTTCCGTTGCATACACAAATGAGGAGAGGGGCACCAGATTGGTAACTGGCTGCGCCTCGCCATTGGCCACCAGCGACAGCATGAGGTTGCCCATGCCGCCGACCCCAAGGGTTACCTGGGTCGGTTCCGTCGTGGCCGGACTGACCAGTGAGAGCGAGCCGATGGTTCCGGACACCACCGAAGCGGCCACGGGCACGCCGGACCCGGCATTCGAGATTCCGGCGACGAGACTGGCGCGTCCGGTAAGCCGTACGTTGGCCACGATGCTCTCGAGCACCAGGGCGTCGCGGGTCGGCTTGTCGTGCTGGTCATACATTGG
>JAHBVU010000035.1 GCA_019637315.1 Gemmatimonadales bacterium | reverse complement strand
TCATCCGTCGGAGCCCTTCCATCAGCGAAAAGAGCCCTGCCTCGCGCACGTAGCGGCCCAGCACCCGTGCAAAGGTGCCGGCGAGCCGTGGATTGCCGCGATGCTGGACGTAGGGCACCGCATCGCTTGCCACCATCACCATCGAATCACGAAAGATCGGGTAGAGCAGCGAGTCGGCGCCCCCAGTCTGGACGATGATGCCGCCCTGCTGCCGGTACCGGATGAACGACTCGCGGGTGAGCCGCTCGCCGGTGGCGGCCCAGACGATGCGATTGAAGTCGTACCCCGGCGTGTCGAGCGCGCGGTCATAGAGCGACGACTGGAGCAGGGTCGAGCTTGCCGTATAGGGATAGGCCTCGGTCGTTACGTTGACGCCGTGAGCGCGGGCCTGGCGGATTGCTGCGAGGAAGTCCGGCACGTTGGGCGCCCCGGAGTTGGCGCCGCTGCTGCTGTTGATGTGCACGACGTGGAGCGCGGCACCGGTCGTCATCGCACTGGTCAGCACCTCCTGGAGGCCGGGATAGCCGCCCACGCCACCGCCAGCTCCGCGGATATGGGTGAAGCAGATGACCTTGCGCTCGGCGCAGAGCTCGAAGTTGCGGAGAATCTCGAAGTGGGTGGCGCCGGGGGTGTAGGCGATGCCCATTCCGATGCCGAGTGCGCCCTCGTCGAGCGACTTGCCGAGTTCGGCACGGACAGTGGCGATGACGGCCGGAGTGCTCGGTGTGTGCGACCAGACGGTCGAGGTGTCGCTGGCTCGCTCTTCGTAGGGGACCAGGGTATCCCCGAACGCGATCCGGCGGGCGTGAAAGTGCGACGCGGCTCCGCCATAGTTGACGCGCGCCTTACCGGCGCGCTCGGCGTAGAACCGGGCCACCGGGCCGATGCCGGTCTCGAGTTCGAGTGCGGTGGTCACGCCGTTCATGGCGTAGTAGCCGTAGCTCTCGTCGTTCTGGCCGTGGGCGTGGAGGTCGACGAATCCTGGGGCGACGACGAGGCCGCGGGCATCCAAGGTATCGCGTCCGCGGAGCGGGGTGCGGCTGATGGTCGCGATCCGGCCGCCGCTGAGCCCTAAGTGGCGGACCGCGTCGAGGCCGGAGGCGGGGTCCATGACGCGACCGTGCTGGATGACGCGGTCGTACACGCGCGACGACTGCTGTGCCGACAGAGTCGACGCAATCCCGGCGGTTAGGAGCGCGACGAGCAGGCGGGTGGTGAGCTTCATGTGACGGTCCGGATTCGGGGTCATGTCGTTACGCGACACGCAGGGGCTTGATGCGGGCCATCTCCGCCTTGAGGGCTTGGGCGGCGTCCCACAGATCGACCGCTCGTTGCGCATTCAGCCAAAACTCGGCCGAGTTGCCGAACAGGCGGGAGAATCGCAGGGCCATTTCCGGGCTGAGGGCCCGCCGTTCCCGCAGGAGCTCATTGATGGACTGGCGCGAGACCCCCGCAGCCTCAGCCAGGCTCGTCACCGTGAGGCGGTAGTCCGGCATGAAATCCTCGCGCAGCATCTCGCCGGGGTGGGTCGGGCGCCGCTTCGATGCGCGCGTGTAGGGGATGCTCATGGCACTTACCTCGATGTCCAGGCGTCGCCATCGATGACACGGAAGCAGGTCCGCCCCTAATCATCGATGACAGCGCATCATGATTAGTGTAACGCATCACGTGACGAGTGTCAATCTTGTCGGTCTCGATTGAACTCAGCGAGATCCGCTCCGCACGGCCGACCGGGATTCCTCATCGTTTCCAAGCCGGTGCGCTGAGGCCCCCGGTATGGAACAAGGGTACCGTGATCCCGGTCGCCACCTGGATGAGTTCGATGCGGGTCGTCTCGGTACTCGTTGCTGCGATCCATGCACCGTCCGGCGACCAGGCCAGCTGCCCGCCCACATAGGTCCGCAGTGGCGACGACACCACCCGGTCGCCTGTGCCGTCCGCTGCCACGGTGTGAATTAGCCGAGCGTAGTCGACGTAGGCGATTCGGTCGCCCGCCGGCGACCAGCTGGGCACGCCACCTGGCAGTCTCCAACTGGAGGAAGCTCCTGCGCCGATCGTGAAGACGCGAAGTTCGCCGGGACCCCAGGTCGACGCATCGACATAGGCGAGCCGGGTTCCGTCCGGCGAGATGGCGGGCGCCACCGCGCGGTCGCGAAGGTCCGGAATCGGAACCGACTGCAGCTGGGTGCCGTTGGGCCGCAAGCGCCAGACATCGATACTGTTCCGCCAGTTGGCAAAGAAGTAGATCCAGGACCGGTCGGTTGGTACGGACGGCGCCAGTGCATGGAACGGCAGCTCGCCTTGCGGAGGTGAGATTCGCGTCACGGCGCCGTTCAGCCCGTAGCGAACCAGTTCCTGCCACAGCTCCCCGCTCCTCGAGACGACGAGTTCGTCGACTCCTGGCATCCACGCGTAGCTGACGAAGCCATGATGACCGGCAGTCTCGGCCACCAGGGTCCGCCGGTTGGAGCCGTCCAGGTCGAACAGGACGATTGCTCCCGAGTGTTCGTCGCGTGCGGCGAGCGTGCCGCTCGGGGCCACGGCCAGGCGGATCGAGGCCGTGGCCTCTGCGGCCCGTACGGTCACGTTCGAGGTTCCATAAGCCGGCCCGGCGAGGAGCTCGTTGGCCGCGGCAACCGAGACGACCGACGGGTTGTCGACCGAAAACGTGACCGCACTCGTACTCGGGTTGTCGTGTCGGTCGCGCTGGACGGCTTGGAGTGTGACTCGTGAACCCGGGTAGCGGACCAGGTCGCCTGCGCTGAGGGCGACGGTTGCTGCGCGCCCGGGGAGAACGGTGAACGCGAGCGTATCTGCCAGGCCGCCCACGCGAACCTCCACCCGCGCTGTTCCGGGCCGGTTTCCCATCCGCACGAAGGCCCCGGTGCGGCCGAGTGCGTCGGTGATATCGGAGGCGGCGAGGTCGACGATGCCGGTGCCAAAGTGGCGCAGCCACACAACCCCTCCGCCTTCCGAAGGAAGTACCGTAAGCTCTACCGCCGCGTTTGGGACGGGCTTGCCGTCCTCGGTACGAACCTCGATCAGGAGAGGCTCCGTCGGCTCGGCATCGACCGTATCGGTGCGCGCCGGATCGGCTACGATTCGCAGCTCGGCGGCGTCAGACGGGGCAGGGCCGTTCGCGTTGCAGCCGGCGATCAGGCTCCCCAGCACGACCCATGGCAGCAGGGATCTCGTCACGGCAGGCGTTCTCCTTGCCAGGCCGTGATCGTCGGCCGCCAGACCGGCCAACGCCCGGGCAGGGAGTCGGGTAGCGGTACCACCAAGCCGTCCGTCACTCTCACGATCCGGAGCGGGTTACTGATGACGAGCCAGGCTCCATCGGGCGACCAGGCGGGTGGAGAGCTTCCTATCTCCGGCATCGGCGCCAGGAGCCGTCGGCCCGACCCGTCGGCCGCGACGACGGCGAGCTGCTCCTCCGCAAAGGACAGGTAGGCGATTCGCTGGCCGTCAGGCGACCAGCGGGGCATGGTCCCGAAGACACCCAGCGGTGTCTCGGAGCCGGTCGTCAAGTTCCGGTTTGTGATCACGGAGCCAGCGCGGACGAAGAGCAGGCGCGTTCCGTCCGGAGCGAGCGATGGGAACTGGTCGCCGTGGGAGTCACTCCCTGCGGTGAGCTGGGTCACAACATCGTTGCTACGGCGGAGCTGCCAGATGGCGGCTGCGTAGGCGTAAACGACGGTCTGTCCTCCAGGCCCGAACTGCGGAGCTTCGGCAGTTTCGAGGAAGGGCCAAGTGCGCGACAACGACCGGATCTGCCCTTCGAGGTCCGCCACGAAGAGGCCGCCGCGCTCGATGGCATACGGCTTGGCGAAGATGAGCTCGTGTCCATCCGGGCTCCAGCCGAGCCCGCCGACGAACTGCCCCAGCACACGCGTGACGTTGCTGCCGTCGAGGTTCTGAACGATCAGGCCCAGGGGCTCCCTGACGACGGCAATCTGCCCTGGCGGAACGACGGAGACGGCTATGGTGTCTGCGGCATCGCCCAAGGCGCCGATCAGGAGGCCCGTACCTGGCTCCGCACCGGCGCGCAGGACGGGGCCGGGCTCCACCGTGAACGCGGTCCCAACGGCGGTCGTCGCCAAGCCCTCAGTGCGCGGATTGAGGTACCGATCGAACGCCGTGAACTGCACCGTTCGGGTGGCCCCGCTTCTGAGCGCTACGAACTTCTCAGACGCTCGGATGATCACGGGCCGCCCGGGCTCGATCGTCACGGTCAGCGTGGTGCCCAGTTCGAGGCGGGGCGCTTGGATATCTACGGTGGCCGGACCGGCCGTCTCTCCAGCGATCAGGGTGGCCGTGATCTCGCCAGCCTCGTTGGTACGCACCACGCCCACGTCGCGGATCGACTCGCCGATCGAGACCTGAACGGCGCGCGCGCCAACGGGACCCACGCGGCGCCCGGCGATGTGGACCTCGACGCCGGGCACCGGGCTGCCCTCTGCATTGGTGATTCGCACGGCAAGCGGTGACATCCGGGCGGATACGGTGTCATGGCTTGGTGCGGAAATGACCTCCGCACGGAATGGCCCCTTGGTCAGGGGGCCAGCCGTGTCGGAACAACCCAGCAGAGCAACTGTCAGCACGCTGAATCGCATCCATGCCGGGCGCCCGGAGTGACGGTAGCCGCGCGGAGCCGCGCCTGGGACCACGGAATGAGCGGCGAGGTGCCAACGTAACGGGAATGGCATTTGCGAGAATGTATCGCGCCTGCGAGACGGTTGCCAGATCTGCTGCGCACGTAGGCCGACCAGGGCCCGATTCGGACGGCAGATGTCTGAGGCTGAGGGCCAATCGCGTAAATTTGGTTACCACTCTGGCGGAATTGATCCTAGCTTGGATCTGTCCCTTCTGGAGCCAAGAATGCCCGTCATGCCAAAGCTGTCGCGGCGCTTCTATGAAGTGCTCGGCGAAGATGTCGTCGACCAGATGGCGGAGTGGTTCAATCAGATGGGTGAAGCCTATCGTGCCGATTGGCGGCTCTACCATGACGCCGGCTTCGGCCGCTCCAACGCCAAATTGGAGCATCGGCTCTCCGAACTCGAACATCAGATCGAGCGACGTTTTTCCGCAATCGACCTCGAGCTCTATCGGAAATTCGCCGATATGGATCGGCGGATCGACCGGCTGGAAGCGGCGATGGCCGAGGGTTTTCGGGACCTTCGCAACGCGGTAGCGCGGGACTAGGCGAAGGCGATCAGAGAGACACGGGCTGCACGACTGTCACACCCCCGTTGCATCGTATCTCCGACCTCGACTCGGAGATACGCTCGTGCCGTTCCGCAGCCCCAACCTCTCGCCGCGCGCCTTGTGCGCCGGCGTCCTCCTGCTGGCCCTGGCCGGTTGCGGAGGTGGCGACCCCACCTCGCCGCCGGCTCCGCCTCCACCCCCGCCGCCGCCACCACCGCCGGCTGCGGTCGCTACGGTCGACCTCACCCCGACCGCCTCGACGTTGCGGGTATCCCACACCCGCCAGCTGAGCGCCACGCCTCGCGATCAGGCCGGCAACGCCCTGTCCGACCGCCCGGTATCCTGGACTTCGTCGGCCTCGTCCGTCGCGTCGGTCAGCGGGTCGGGGCTCGTCACCGCGGTGGCACCCGGCACCGCCACCATTTCCGCAGCGAGCGAGGGTCGTTCGGCCAACGCGACGATCACGGTCACCCTCGTGCCTGTCACGGCAGTGGCTGTCTCACCGGCCGCGGTGACCCGCCTCGTCGGGCAAACCGTGACGCTCTCGGCCGCCCTGGCCGATTCATCGGGCGCACCGATCACTGGCCGTACCGTCAGCTGGGCCAGCGGGAACGGTACGGTCGCGACCGTATCGGCCACCGGGGTCGTCACCGCCCTCACGGCGGGAACGGCCACGATCACGGCGACGGTGGAGGGTGTCAGTGCGGGGGCCACTGTCACTGTGCTCGAACCGGTTGCTACGGTCGTGCTGACCGGCGCCAGCCGAGTCAAGGTCGGCGACAGTTATAGCTATTCCGTGACGGCGCGGCTTGCCGACGGCACCGTGGTAGCGCGGCCGGTCAGTTGGGCCGTGCTCGAGCCGGGGCGGGGCGTCATCTCCTCAGCGGGCGTGCTGACGCCGCTGCAGGCCGGGTCGCTAACGATCCTGGTCAGCATCGATGGAACGGTCTGGTCGGCCGTCAACACCGCGTACGACTGGCTCGAGGCAAACAGCGACGGGAATCGCCTGCTGGCGCTGTCGGCGGACGTGCAGGTGACCAACCGGTTCGGGGTGAGCGAGTACCCCACGCTCGCGCTGGGCTGCGGCCCGAGCGGGCATTTCTTCGTGTGGGTCTCGCTCGACAACTTCGTGACGGCGAACGGGGTGGTGGCCTATTCGTTCGACAGCGGCACCATCTTCTCGGCGGTGTGGGACGAGCTGGCGCCTGCGTACCGGACGCTCTGGCACCCGGGGCCGACCAACCTGCAGCGGAAGAACTTCGGTCAGCTGATTGCCCAGGCGCGGCTCTTCGGATTTGCCTTCAACGAGTTCCTGGCCGACGCCGAGGCGACGTTCTTCCGGGTCACGGGCCTGGGCGCCCGGATCGGCACGCTGCTGGCGGCGTGTCCGAGCAACGCGCTGCGCCTGGCTCCGGATGACCTGGAGCGGGGCAGGGTTGCGTTCCCGACTGCGCCGGGGGTTCAGGCGGCGCCCAGCCTCGACGCTGCCCGGCGAGCGGCCGCGGGCCCGGTGGACCTGACGGTGCCCGTGTTCCGGTGGCCGGCGCCGCGGACCGACACTACCATGATGGTGCGTCGGGGCAACTAGGTGGGCATGGGCTGGACGGGTGGCGTCGGCAGCGACCGGCGCAAACCAGCATTCTTCCCGGTATCGGAGAGCGGGCGTTGGTTGATGCCGATCCGAAGACGTCGAAGCAAAGCGTCTTGCATCACCCCATGGGGTTCCGGCGTGAAAAAGCCTCACTGCGTAAGCCTCGGTGAGGCCTCTGGTTCCACCTGTCGGGACGGCGGGATTTGATCGCGAAGTAACGAGCCGAAGGTTAGTTACCGCGATTTGAACCCGCGACCCACTGAACCCCGCAGTATTTCTGTGTCAACTGCGGGGCCGGGATCAATGAGGCCGAGAAGCTCGCGATGCTCCGGCGCGGGGTCTGGGTGTCATTGTGCTCGGCAACGAAACCTAACGCCCAGTTCAGCGGCGGGCCGCGCAGGGGGCCGACCACTGCAGTCGTCTGCTATACCGAACCGCTCAACTCATCCAGTCTGGTACTCCCCCACGAGTACGCTGTGGAGCGTGCCAATCTCTTCGATGGCCCGGTGCTCTTTCAGGCAAGCGAGATCGAACTTGGAGCAGATATCGACGTCACGCCGGGACATGTAGTTGCCGTGGATGAGCACCTCGCGAATCTGGTCGGCCGCCTCGGGGTACTCGCGCTCTTCGGGGTCGTGGTTCTGGAGCAAGAACTCCCGGTAACAATGCTCGATGACCGGCTTGGAGTGGGTCTGGATCTCTTCCACCACACGCAGGATCTCGGTGATCTTTGCGTCGAGCGCCTCCTGGGTGCTGTAGAAGATGTTGCCGTTGGGGTGGGCGGACTCGTTGCGGTCGTCCACCAGCTTGGCGTACGTGCCGATCTTGCCGTTATCACAGGCAATGAGCTTGAGGAAGCGCAGGATCGTCCGCTCGGGCACGGCGCTGAACACATAGGGCGAGGTAGCTTCGAGCAGCGCCTTCTCGTCCCGCGCGAAGCCGATGAGCCCTTTCTCGAAGTCGCCGGGGCGCGCCTGCTTGATCTGCCAGATGTTGAAGTAGACGCAGCTCATCGTGAGCATGTGGTAGGCGAGGAACGCGAACTGGTACTTGCCGTGGGTGTAGTTCGTCTCAAACGCGTCCCAGAGGAACTCGATGTACTCCTGCTCCTTCGGACTCTTGAAGGAGAACGGCAGATAGTTGCCCAGCTCGGCAGCCTCATCCATCGTCGTCCTCGTCGGTCAGCGCCACCGTCCACACCTGTTTCAACGGGAGCTCGGCGCGCAGGTCTGGGTCGAGCTTGTCGTACACCTCGTACAGCGCGTCGAGCAACTCCGTCTGGGACCACAACCGGACGCGGAAGAAGCTGCCGGCGAGTTCCTTCTGGACGTTGTTCTTGAAGCCGCTCCACGAGACGAAGAGTCCTTCGTTCGCGCCGAACTTGCTGACCGAGCCAAGCAGCTTGTCCACGGTCGGCCGATCGATCGGTGTTTGTTCCGATTTCACCTCGACCACCAGTCGCGGCGAACCGAAACCGAGCGGGCCAGCGCCAGCCAGAATGTCGGCGCCACCGTCAGCACCGGCCGGGCTGCGCCAGGTGGTGTAACCCTGTGCGCGCAGGATGCCCTCGACCAGCCGCGTGAGATCGTCGCCCTTGAATCGACTCAGGATCAGACGCGCGATGCCGTCGCGTGCCCGTTCCTCCAGGTCGAGGTCGGCGGCTTCATCGGCCTCGGCCGTCGGCGCGGTCGGCGCCAGCACCTGCGCGACGGACTCCGGCTGCCAGCCGTTCTTTCGCATCGCCTTCAACCGCACTTCCGCGTCGTTTTTCTGAACGCGGCAGATGGTCATGAAGGCGCCGAAGGTGTTGAGCAGGTCCTTGCCGAAGTGGCTGCGTGGGATCGCCTCGCCGATCCACTTCACGGCGCGCCAGTGGAAGAACGGAGAAGGGCCGCGTG
>JAHBVU010000034.1 GCA_019637315.1 Gemmatimonadales bacterium | reverse complement strand
TGGTAGAACGTCGCTCTTTGGTCCCTGCTGCTGACATCTAGCGCCAACGGGTGCGACATTGCTTGCGGATGTCGCACTGGTGCGACGAGGATGTCGCAGGCGGGCGCTGTGCGACTCACTGTATCTCGTTGATTCGGATGCCTTAAGGAATGTGGCGCCCTCGGCACGGGAAGTGCCCTATGCGGCAGATATCGCTGCAACGGATCTCAAGGTGACTGCTGTTCGTTCCTCCCTGCCACTCTCGGAGTCGTTCCGCCGCGAATACTTGATGTTCTATGGCATCCTTCCATTGGATATTATCGGCGGGCGCTTGCGGCTTGCTGTTGCCGGAGGCCAATGCGCAGATGCGATCGAGGACATGTCGTCATTCTATCGGGTCGAGATCGACCTAGTTGATGTTACCCCGGCTGAGCTCGAGTCCGGTGTACATGCCGCCTTTGCCACGCAGGAGTCCGTCGTTGAGCTGGTGCGCGGACTTGATGGCCAGACTGACGGTGTACACGGCACCGACGTTGTAAGCGCGACCGACGTGCGAAGCGAGGCGAATCAGGCCCCCGTCGTCCGTTTCGTAAATACGCTGATCCGCGAGGCGCACACGGCAGGTGCGAGTGATATCCACCTCGAGGCCACGGCACAGGGCCTTCGCGTGCGGCTCCGCATCGATGGTGCCTTGAGCGAGCTACCAGGGCCCCCATCCAGCCTGCAGCACGCGGTACTGTCCCGGCTCAAGCTCTTGGGTGAGCTCGACATCTCCGAACGTCAGCGCCCGCAAGACGGCCGCATTCGCGTCCGGCTGGACGATCGCGAGCTCGATCTTCGCGTGTCAACTATGCCGGTCATTCATGGGGAATCGGTCGTGATCCGCTTGCTGGAGCGTGGCGGCCATCCGGTGGGGCTCGACGAACTCGGAATGCCGTCGTCGATGCTCGACGCCTTTCGTCGAATGGCTGCCAAGCCCTATGGCATCGTCCTCACGACGGGACCGACCGGAAGCGGCAAGACGACCTCCCTGTACGCGGCGCTCGGCCTGCGGGACGCGGTGCTCGAAAAGATCGTCACCGTCGAGGATCCCGTTGAGTATCACTTGCCCGGTGTGGCGCAGGTCCCGGTCAAGGTCAAATCCGGCGTGACCTTCGCGGCCGCACTGCGGAGCATTCTCCGCCAAGATCCAGACGTACTCATGATTGGTGAGATGCGTGACCACGAGACGGCAGCCATTGCGGTGCAAGCGGCCATGACCGGTCATCTCGTGTTCTCGACCCTGCATACGAACGACGCGATCTCGGCCATTCCGCGCCTCATCGATCTTGGGGTCGAACCCTATCTGATTGCCGGATCCCTCGAGGGCGTCCTTGCGCAGCGGTTGGTTCGCCGCGTGTGCCGCAGCTGCCAGGAAGGCTACGCTCCCGCGCCCCTGGCGGCGGCGATGCTCGAGCAAGTGGGTGAGGAGTCAATCCCGTTGATTCGCGGTCGGGGGTGCGCCGCCTGCCGTGAGACGGGATATCGCGGCCGCGTTGGGCTCTACGAGATGCTCCATGTTACGGACGAGTTGAAAGGTGAGATCATACGGGGCGCAAGCCTTTCTGCGCTGCGGACTGTCGCCCGGGAACAAGGGTACCGCTCGTTGCGCGACGATGGTATCGCCAAAGTCAGGGCAGGGATCACGACGATCGAGGAGGTGGTCCGTGTCACCGGAACGTGAGCGCGGTTTTACGTTGATCGAGCTATTGGTCGTCATCAGCGTCGTTGCCATCCTTGCTGGAGTCGTGACGCCCCTGGTGTTCCGAAACGTGGGAGACGCGAAGCAGGCAGCCGTTCGGACACAAGTCGCGATCCTCGAACTGGCTCTCGACGCCTATCGTCTCGACAATGATTTCTACCCAAGCACGGGTCAGGGGTTGGCGGCCCTCGTGTCGCGGCCTGAGGGCGTACCGGCTGCGCGTAACTGGAGAGGCCCGTATCTCAAGCGGGGCGTGCCCGTTGACCCCTGGGGCCGCGCGTACATCTATCGAAGCCCAAGCCAGGACGCGAGCAGCGTGGAGTATGACCTGGGTTCACTCGGGCGTGACGGAGCACCCGGCGGCGACGGAGACGACGCTGATGTAGGTCTACGTGCTGCTGAAAGCGCGCGATGAGACCTTTTGCGTACGTTGCGGCGGATGCCAGTGGCACCACTCGACGTGGACGAGTGCTGGCGGCATCGCAACGCGCTGCGGTCGAACGACTGAGCCACGATGGACTCCTCCCGATTCAGGTGACCGAAGCTCGCCGCCGAGGACACCTCGGTGGCGGACCAAGCTCGAAGCAGTTGGCGCATCTGATGCGCGGTATCGCCGGTCTTACCGGCGTTGGGATGCCACTGGCCAGGGCGGTCGAATCGTGCCGCCGCCTGGCGCGAGGCCCCCTCGTTGAGGTCCTGGACGAGGTCAGTGAGCACCTCCGTCATGGTCAGACCTTGTCCGCTGCGTTGATGCAGAGTGGGGCCGGGCTTTCACGCGCAGCTCAGGGAATGCTGGAAGCATCTGAGCGCGGGAGTCGGATTGATCAGGGACTCGAGCAGGTGGCTGCGGCCCTCGAACGGGAGGTCGAGCTGCGATCGCGCCTGCGTCAGGCCCTCGCGTACCCTCTCCTGCTGACGGTTGTCGGTCTGTTCTCGACGGCGCTGATCGTCGGTGTCGTCATCCCTCGCTTTGCCACCCTGTTGGAGGATCTCGGACAGGCTCCACCCCCGATAACGCAGCTGTTGCTGAATGTGGCGCGCTTGGGCGTCGCTCACTGGTTCTCGCTGATGTTGGTGCTGGGCGCATCAACCGCAGCATTGCTCGCCTACCTTCGCCGACCTCACGGGCGTCTTGCGTTCGATGGCGTGTTGCTTCGCATGCCACTCGTCGGCCCGCTCATCGTCCAGCGTGCTTCGGGTCGTGTTGCCGAAGCGCTCGGCGGCATGCTCGTGGCGGGCATGCCGCTCCTGCCCAGCTTTGATGCCGCGGTGGTGGCGGCGGGCAATCGCGAGCTGCAACGGCGCCTGGAACAGGTGCGCCGGCACGTGGCGGCCGGGAGCCGGCTCGCAACGAGCCTCGAACGCGAAGCTGCGCTGGATCACGACGTGCTTCAGTTGGTCGCATTGGGTGAGGCGAACGGCCAATTGGGCCCGATGCTTCTCCGCGCAGGCGAGCGAGCGTTGACGGACGGGGAGCAGCGAATCAAGGCGCTCGTGGGACTCATCGAGCCCCTATTGATTATCGCTTTTGCGCTCGGCGTTGGGTTTGTGGCCGCTGCGCTCCTCCAAGCGGTGTACGCCCTTCGGCCGGGGATGGGTTCGTGAGCGGGCGGTCAGGAACGACGCTGGTCGAGTTGCTTGTGGTTATCACCATCCTGGGCACGCTGGCTGGTATTACCGCATTTACGATCGGGCCGAGCGGATCCGGAACTGCGCAGCACGACCAGGAGCAGGAAGGACGTCGCCGCGCGGTCCTCAGCGGAACGGCAGTCACTTTGACTGAGGTGGCGGATTCGGGCCGGGCAATGGTTGTCCGCTACCTGCCCGACGGTCGAGTGATCAAGGAGCCCGTCAATGGCCAGTAGTGTGCGCGGAGGTGCGCTCCTCGAGGCCGTCGTGGGCCTTGCGATCCTCAGCGTAGCTGGAGCCGCGGTGGTCGGGCTCGTTGCTGGGGGGCTGGCCAGCGAGTCTCGAGCGGTCGTGCGCGAACGTATGCTGGAGGAGGCAGACCGTCTCTTGGTTGCAACCGTGCTATTGGATCGAGGCGACCTCGACCGCCGCCTGGGGGCTCAGGTTATCGGAGCCTTTACCGTCGTGGTGACACGTCCGGAGCCGACGTTGTATCGCCTCTCGATCGTGGTTGCTGAGCATCCGGAGTCGGAACTCCTCACGACGGTCGTCTACCGCGCGCGGGTCCAATGAGGGGCCGCCACGGGTTTACGGTCATCGAACTCCTTATCGGGTTAGCGGTGGGAGGTGTTGTACTGATCCTCGCGGGGGCCGTGATGGGGCAGCTTGCCGCCGATGCCGGGCGTGTGGTCAGAGTGCGAGACGCACTCGACCGTCGGGCGGAAGCCCGTGCCTTCCTCACCTCGGCGTTTCGGTCGCTGCAGGTGGGGCAGGGGGATGATGACAACTTTCTTGGATCGGCGCAGGCAACCGAGTTCACGGCGCGCATGGAGACCGCTCGTGGCTGGTTCGAACCGCGCCGCCTCGTGCTGATGGGTGAAGGTGGCCGAGTGCTCCTTCGAACAGTTGGTGAAGGCGCGATCACGCTTTTCGAGCACGTAGACGGACTGGAAGCCCAGTATCTCCTGACATCTGGAGGCAGCAGCGAATGGCTGCAGGGATGGCATTCGCCCTCCACCGCACCCGTGGCGATCCGCCTCATCCTATGGTGGTCAGAAAAGGAACGCGTGGAGTCCGTGTCCGACACACTGCTGTTCGTGATTGGCAGTCGCGGATGAACAGGAAAGGGTTCGTGCTGCTTTCGGTGCTCTGGGTTGTCGTCGTCATCTCAGCGATTGGCGTCACCGTACTGGCCTCTATCCGTCTCGGTTCTCGCCTAACGGCGAACCGAGACTATCTGGCCCGGGCTGAATGGGCACGGGCGTCGTGCGGGGAGATTCTGAAAGCCCGATATGCAGCCACACCGCGGCTTTGGGTTCTGGACACGATTGCGTTGGGTCGCGGGACGTGGTGCACCGGAAAAATGACGGATGCAGATCAACTGTTCAACATCAACCTCGCGACCGATGGTCAATTGCTCCAACTGCTAGGCTCCGACTCCCTGGCGTCGGCCGTGCGGGATTGGGTCGATGACGATACGGTCGATGCCCATGGTCTGGCAGAGGGCCGCTGGTATCGTGAGCGTGGCCGCAGGGCACCGAGAAACGGGCCGCTGGTGTCGATCGAGGAGCTGCTGCTGGTCAGAGGAGTCGACCCGTCCTTGGTCGATCGTCTTCGTCCACGAGTCAGTGTTCTAGGTAACAACCGACGGCTTGATGTACATGCTAACCCTGCAGACCAGCCGCCAACCACCATTGTAGCGGATCTCTCGGCCGGTGTTCGCGGTACTCCGTTGATTGTTCAAGGGCGAGTGGCCTTCCGTACGGCGGGGACTCGATTGGCGACGCTCTGGCAGGAGTTTCCATGACGAACCGGTACATCCTGACGGTAGGGTCGGCTCGGTTCCGCCTTGAGCGTGTGCATCGTTCGGACCGTGTGCTGATTCGTGAACTCGCAGCTTCAGGCGATATCACCGAGGATGTCGCGGAACTCTTGCGATCGCTGCCCTGGCACGTGAAGCGGCGCACGTGGTGGCTGGCAGTGGGGCCGCCGGCTCTCCAGCGCCGCCGGGTGGCGGGGTTTCCGCCCGTGACCGAGCGGCAGCTTCGTACTGTGGTGAACCAGCATGTCGAGCGCTACTTCCGGGTCGTACCGGGTGGGCTGGTCGCCGATGCGGCGTGGGTAGTAGACGAAGCGGGCCAACGCATCGCGTTCCTGGCCGCTGCTGAGATGGCGTTTGTCACCGACATTCTGGCCGCGCTCGCCAGGTATCGAATTCGGGTCAGCAGGGTCGTAGCGAGCGAAGCGGAGTGGGCTGGGATTGACCTCATGCCGTTGGCAGAGCGTCACGCACGAGTTCGCCGATTAGGCCGGGTCATGGTTGGTGCCGCGGCGGTTGCGGCGTCTCTGATGGTGACGACGGCCGCTGTCGTTGCCTATCAGCTGGTACGCACCGAGGCGCGCGTGTCCGCGGAGGTCGCACGGACCCGTCCCGGGGCCGAGGCTGTACACCGTGCGCGGAGTGAGGTCGAGGCGATTCGCCGGATCGTCGAGACGACAGACAGCCTTCGTGGGCTACGAGGACAGGCCATTCACGATCTTGCGGGCTTGGCGTCTGTGATGCCACCAGATGCTGTGCTCGGGGCAATCACCCTCACATCGGACAGTGTCTTTGTGGTAGGGAGAGCGGAGTCCTCGGGGCGTCTCGTCGAAGCGCTTCGGGGGCTCAGTCAGTTTGACTCGGTACGGTTGGCGCCACCCAAACCGCGTGCTGGCGGAGCGACCCACATTTCCGGTCGCCCGTTTGAGATCACGTTGACCCGAGTGTCCCCGTGAAAGAGCGCGACCGTCGCGCGATCGGCGCTGGAGTCGCCGTCATTCTCCTTGTGCTACTCACCGTACGGGGTGTCCCGGGGATCCTCGGCTGGTTTCAGCTAACCCGAGCTCGGCTGGATGCCGCGCAATCGGTGCATGCACGGCAGGTGCAGCAGCTGACGCTGCTTCCGGTTCTCGAAGCCGAAAGTGATTCGCTCCGCTCCGCGTTCACAGGTCTCGCGGGGCAGTTGCTGGCCGCAACAACGGAACCAGAGGCGCAGGGTGAATTGTTGGTGCATCTGGAAGGAGTCGCCGGCAGTAGCGGGGTTCAGCTTGATCAGATCGAGCCGTTGGCCGATTCACTCGGTGAGGATCGGCTCAGACGGGTCCGGGCCCGAGCCGTCGTGTCGGCAACGCTCGACGAGCTCTTGGACTTTGCGGCTCGCGTCGAATGGGGGCGCCAGATCATGTTCATCACGTTTATGCGAATCGAGCAGGCCGGAGAGAGTGCACCCAAGATGCTGAAAGTCGAGGTTGTCGTCGAAGCATGGTTCCTGCGCACCAATGGCGCTGCGCTCCGTGCGTGATCGGCGATGGTGGGCGGCCTTGGCCGTAATGACGCTGCTGGCTGTCGCGGTTGTCCGAGTTGGCGTCGCCGCACTCGGTACTGATCGTCCCGCCCCTGGAGCCGAGGCCGGTGTCGATCGCCCTATGGTCGTGCCGAGAGCGCGCTTGGTGAAGTCCGAGTTTGACAGTCTGGTGGATGTGATTCGCGCCTCCGCGGCGTTTCAGTCGTCTCGGGTTCTTGGTGCCCCGGCGGTAGCTGATGATCCGGCGGTGCCGAGGCCAGCACGCCCGATTCTTTACCTCGGTGGGATGGTGGGGGGAGTGGCACCCCTTGCTGTGCTCTATGGCATCCCCGGAATGCAGGGCGGAAGGGTGGTTCAAGAGGGTGATACCGTTGGCGGTCTTCGTGTCCGCTCGATTCGTGGAGGAGTCGTCTCCGTTATTGGCTATGACACAACCTGGGCATTGAGTCTCGAGGAGACGGTGCGATGAAGGCAGTCCATATTGGTGCGCTTCTCATCGCGCTCATGGTTCGATCCGTGGCCGGGCAGGCCGCGGTTGACACAGCCTCGATCCGGATCGTCGACACCGAACTACGGTTGGCCATCCAGTTGCTAGGCAAGCGCCTCGCCAAGCCAGTGATCGCCGCAGGTGTGCCCGAAGTGAGAGTGACACTGGATACCCCGCATGCCGTGACGCCACTGGAAGTCGCGGCGCTACTAAGGGGTTTAGCTCAAACACATGGACTCGCGTTCGTCGATGACTCGGCATTTTATCAGATCGTACCGAAAGGCGAAGTCGTTGTGCCTGTGCACCAGTCGGTCGAGGCCGTCATCAAGCTCCACGTCCTACGTCTCAAGCATGCCCGGGCGGTAGACGCTGCGGCAGTCATTGGTCAGTTGTTCGGTGTTGGAGGTGGGTTCTCCAGTCGCGGCGGGCTTTCCAGTGGCACGCTTACCGACGAGCTGCGCCGTTCCCGAGTCCCGGCGGCCGGTGAATCGGTGCCTGGTGCGGCGGGGGCAGAGCCGCAGCAATCTGTCCTCCGAGGGGATATTGCCGTGGTGGCCGATGACCTTACGAACTCCCTGTTTATTCGGGCGTCGGATACTGATTTCCAGGCCATCCGGGATGCGGTCGAGCAACTCGACATCAGGCCACTGCAGGTACTCATCGAAGTCCTGATTGTTGAGGCCCAGACCAACAAAGACTTTTCGCTGGGGGCAGACCTGTTTGTTCCTCCGCGTGGTACGGATGGAACGGTCTCAGCCAAGGTGACGGGTGGTGGCCTGGGCGACTTGGTCATCAATCTGCTCAAGATCGGGCGTCGCGATATTGATGCAACAATTCGCGCGGCGCAAAGCAAGGGTCATGTGGAGATCGTTTCCCGCCCCGTTCTCGTGGCGTCCAATAATACAGAAGCACGCCTTCTTGTTGGATCGCAGCGCCCGTTCGTGCAAGTGAGTCGATCGCTTCCCACAGACTCGCCGACGCGTGACCAGGTCATTCAGTATCGTGACGTAGGGACCAAGCTCACAGTACGCCCGACGATCAACCTGGACGGCTATGTCTCGCTGCAGATTCAGCAAGAAGTCAATGCCGCGACGAGCGAGGTACAGTTCGACGCACCGATCATCTCCACGCGAGAAGCGAATACCCAAGTGCTGGTTCGTGACGGGCAGACGATTGTGATCGGGGGACTCAAGGACCAGCAGCGGGAGCGGAGTCAGTCGGGGGTGCCAGTGTTATCGGGAATCCCCCTGATCGGTGGCCTATTCGGGTCGTCTTCCCGGCGGAGCAGCTCAACAGAACTTTACGTCTTTCTCACACCGCGGATCTTACGTATCGACGACGACGTCGATCGTGTTACCGAATCTCGGTTGCTGCCCGCTCTCGGTGATACCACTCGAGTTCGATGAAGTCGACGGCCCGGCAGTTCGGTCACATTCGGAGTATACGGTGCTGCTACCGGTGCGCAGCTAAGAGAATGTCGCAGGTGAAGCCTGGGCATGTCGCACCCTCCTGCGCCGGAGTGGTCAAGCGAAGTGATTGAATTGCACTAAGATAGGGGTGGGGGGTGGTGTGGCGTGGGTTCTGCCTAGCGAGGGAGTATTCCTCGTCCGGTCTTCGGAGGCGTCCCATGTCGCTCGGTCGTTCGTTGCGCATAGCTTTCGCTGCTACGCTCGTGCTTGTCGGTCTCCCTGGTCTGCCCCCCGCCCCCCTCGCCGCGCAGATTTCGGTGACGCCGGATGGGGCGGCGGAACCGAATCGGGTGATCCATACGACTGGGCACACCGCGACCTTCACGGTCACT
>JAHBVU010000033.1 GCA_019637315.1 Gemmatimonadales bacterium | reverse complement strand
ACCGGATCGGCGCCGAGCTCGACGACGCCGAGCTCGTCATCCTGGGGCACGCGCACGAGGACCACATGGCCGGCCTTCACCGCCTGCCGAAGGCCGCGGTGCAGGTGCACGAGCGCGACCTCGACGCAGTGCGCAGCTGGGAAGGGCTGCTGCGGCACTATGGGCTGTCCGCGTCCGCGCCGATGCTGGCCAAGATCCGGCGCGAGTTCTTCTACGCAACGCGACCCGACGCGACCGGTTACCGCGACGGCGCGCTCTGGGAGCTCGGCGGCTCGCGGGTGCGCGCCATCCACATGCCGGGGTCGACGCCCGCGTTCCCAATCTTCAAGTTCTCTTGATTCGCAGCCTACCGGAGGCCGCTGCTGGCGGCGTTTTCGGGGCTGCGTCTCCCGGTTTTGCTCCGCAGATTCTGAGCGACGTCCGCATGTTCCTTTCGGTGCCGCATTCGTCCTCTCGCCTTGTGAGGCAGCCCTCCAGTTCGGCGTCCGGTCTTCCGTAGTCAGGGCGCCGCCGACCTTGGCGACACGGTCTGTCTGGTCACCAGCAAAACCGCCTTCACACTCGACCCCGCCGCGCTGCAGGCCTCGTGCGGTGCCGATCATGCGCTCGACTAACTCGAAGCCCTGCTCAGGCACGCACCAACGCACCCATGTGGGGGCCGATGTCGCAGCGTCGGGCGAGGTTCGCGGATCAGGCGCCCAACAGGTGCTGTCAGTGAATTTCTCACGCATAGTCTCATTCAAAGAGACGCAATATAACTACTTTCAAGACAACGCTTGCTCACGATGGGTCGCTGTGCTAAGTACTCTCCCGAGATAGATGGCGAAGTGCCATTGCGACGAGTCGTCATAGGAGCGTCAGTGAATGTCTGGATCCCAAACGCCCGGTAGCCGCGCCAAAGGCCGGCCATTCAGCGGCTACTACAAGACCGCTGTGCCGTTACCGGACCTCGAGCTTGCGAGCGCCGGGCCCGGAACGGTCCTGGGCGAGTACATGCGCCGCTTCTGGCAACCCGTGTGCATGTCTTCTCAACTTGCCGACGTCCCTCGCGCAATTCGCATACTCGACGAGGACCTCGTTGCGTTTCGGGACCGATCCGGCCGTGTCGGTGTTCTGCACAAGCACTGCTGCCACCGTGGCGCATCGCTGGAGTTCGGTGTGATCCAGGAGTGCGGAATCCGATGCTCCTACCACGGACTTCATTTCGATGTCGACGGTTCCCTGCTCGAGGCGCCCGGCGAGCGCGACAAGGGAGCGCGCCTGCGTGATTCGTTGAGTCAAGGCGCCTATCCAGCTTTCGAGCGCGATGGGTTGGTGTTCGCGTACATGGGTCCGCCCGAAGACGTGCCTGCCTTCCCCGAGTACGACGCCTTCGAGGCCTACGATGACACGCGTCTTCTTCCCTTCTCCAATGTGTTTCCGTGCAACTGGCTGCAGGTACTGGACAACATTCCTGATCAGATGCACACGGCCTTTCTTCACAACACGCCTTTTCTGTACGGAGGAAAGGTTCCCGAGGGAATCGACTGGCAGCGACTGACGCTTGCCTCGTTCGCGAAGAATGTGCCGGTCATGGACTATGTTGCCGTCCGTGGCGGGAGTGCGATGTGCTATATCGCCGGGCGCCGGATGAGCGATGCGCTGGTCTGGATCAGGATTCAGGACCTCGTGGTGCCCAACATCGGCTTCCACGGATACTTGTTCGAGGATGGCAGCGAGCGACGCCTCTTCCATCGAGTCAACATGGCACGCTGGTACGTGCCTGTCGACGACACCCATAGCATCATTTACGGGTGGCGTATGTTCGGCCGAACTGCAGACCCACGGCAGCAGGGCGATGAAGGCCGGGTCGGCTGGGACTCAATGGATTTCCTGGATGGGCAGGTCGGGAACAGGCCATACGAAGTCGGGCAGCGTGGGCCGGGTGACTGGGAGGTCATCACGAGTCAACGCGCGATCGCCGTTCACGCATTGGAGAACCCGATGGAGAGCGACATCGGCGTCTACCTGTTCAGGAAGCTGTTGCGTGAGGCGATCCGAGGGAAGTCGCCGGATGCACAACCGGCGTCGATGCACGAACGTGCGCGACGTGGGCTGCCGACCTACTGCTATACGCAGAACGACGTGCTTGCGGTGCCGAAGCGCCCAACCGAGGAAGAGGACCGAGCAATGCTGAAACGGCTTGGCCGCCAGATCATTGCAATTGCCCAGGAAGCCGACACGTACGCACTTCAGGAGCGCAAGGCGTTCGTCTCTGCTCGTCTGGAGCAGCTCGAGAAGAAGGCTTGGGATCTCTGAGCGGTCGAGTGCATCAACGGACTCGGAGGCAAGCTCCCGAGTCCGTCAGTCGCCAAGAATTGTCCGTGCAATCCTTTCCGCGGCGCGACGCAGCAGTGGCACCCTGTCTATCGCGTCCTCGACGTTCAGGCGCGCTGCTGGCGCGTTGATGGACAGACCGGCGATCACCCTGCGCCGCTTGCCGAACACGGGGACCGCCAAGGCCCTGAGTCCGACCGCAAATTCCTCGTCGTCGGTCGCGTATCCGTTCTTGCGCACCAGATCCAGGTGCGCCGAAAGCCGAGAGACCTCCGTGATGGTACGGTCGGTGCAAGGCCGCAAGGGCAGACTGGCCAGGATCTTGCGGCGCTGAGTCGGGGGCAACATGCCCAGGAAGAGCTTTCCGCTAGCCGTGCAATGCAGCGGTGCGCGCGACCCAGGCCGCAACTGCACCGTCAAGGGCAATGGAGATTCAACGCGCTCGAGGACGACCAATTCGTCGCCGTCGGGCACCGTCAACGTGCATGTCTCTCCCGTCTCTTCCATCAGGCTCCGGAGGATGGCTCGTCGGCTTCCGCGGTCTGCGAAGTTCATTGCCGCGTTCAGGGAGAGCGTCAGCAATCGGTGGCCCACCAATAGCCCGTTTCCTGCGGGCTCTCGACGAAGCAGCCCCATCTGCTCCAGCGATCCGCAAATGCGATGCGCACTCGGCTTCGGCAACTGGAGCTGTCGCACGAGCTCCGCCACGGCTACTGGCCCCTGCGCCTGCGCAACCCATTCGAGGATCGCAATTGCCCGGCTCGTGGCCGAACCTGTTTCCGGCGATTCCGTGTTCGTCATGCCGCTAGACCGGTGCGCTGAGTAGCCGAGAAATCAGCTCGGCGCTCTTCTGAAGGGCCGGCACGAACCGGCTCACGCTCTCGACCGTATGGCGGGCCGTCGGGGCGTGAAGGGAGACGGTTGCACAGATCCGCCCGTTCAAGAAGACGGGTACAGCCAATCCGATCAGTCCTTGCATGAACTCTTCTTCGTCGATACTCACCCTGGAAGAGCGAATCTGCTTCAGGTGCTTCTCCAGAAGCCGCGCATCGGTGATTGTCTTGCTCGTGAATCTCTGCAGCGGTGCAAAGAGCAAGCGTCGCCGCTGGGCCGCGGGAAGCATGCTCAAGAAAAGCTTTCCACTTGCGCCGCAGTGCATCGGTATACGCGATCCGGCCTGCAGATGTGTCCGCAGCGGCCACTGGCACTCGACCCGATCGATATAGACAACCTCATTGCCGTCAAGAACGGTCACGTTGACCGTTTCCTCGACTGCACGTGCAAGGGCCTGCAAGACGGCATGTCGTTCGCCTCGCCGGAACGAGTTGACCAGTGAGTTTAGAGCCATCTGTTGCTGCCGGTACCCGGTCACGAAGAGCTTTGTGCCAGGCTCGCGCTGGAGAAATCCCATCTTCTCCAACGCGACGCAGAGGCGATGGACCGTCGCCCGCGGCAGTCCCAGGCGGGGAGCCAGATCGCTGGAGGAGACTGGACCTTCCGAGCTCGTCGCTACTTCGAGGACGGCGAGCATCCGCGCGCCGGGAGCGAGTGCCTCCTGAGGCGTGTTGGCCTGGGGCGGCTCAACCTTCTGTCTGGTCTTGGCTGCGGAAGCACGCATGCGGGTCATGCTCGACGACGCGCTGATTCTGGAAATGGTGGATTCCAGGCTGGACAGGGGAGCTTGTGGCACGTCGCCAACGCCCGCAACAACGGCCACGATTCGATTTCGGGTGTCATATTAAGCGATATTGTCCGCGCTTCTTTGCAGAGGTCTGGCCGTTACAGATCCAGCACGAGCAGATTCGACAGCGACCTGGAACAGCAAATCAGAATCTCCTCCTTCTTCGCCTCGTCATCGAGCACGAAGTCGCGGTGATCCGGAGCTCCCGACAGGTAGCGAGTGCGGCACGTTCCACAGAGGCCTGATTCGCAAGACGTCTCGACGACGATTCCGTTCTCTCGCAGGACCTGGACGATCGTCTTGTCATCCGGGATGTCGAAGGTCCGGCCTGATCTGGCCAGCTTCACCTGGAAGCCGACTCCGATGGTCTCGGAGGCGTTCCCCGAAGTGCTGGAGGCGCAACCCGCTTCAGGCGCGGCTGCGTTGCGGACGTCAGGCGTTGCATTGAAGTGCTCGAAATGGGTTGTCCCGGCCGGCCAGTGAGCCGATGCTTCACGCACCGCGTTCATGAATGCACTGGGGCCGCAGTAGTACAGGTGGGTCCCTTCGTCGTAGGGGCGAAGCAGCGCCCTCAGATCGAGCCCCCTGGTCGGGTCGCCGCCGTCGTGATGGAAAAAGACGAGGCCGGATTCCCGAAGTGGGCGAAGCTCCTCCACAAAGGCAGTCCTCTCAGGCGATCTCGTGCAGTAATGCAGGACGAATTCCTGACTGGTGGCGCGAAGCCGATGAACCATCGCCATCATTGGGGTGACGCCAATCCCGCCAGCCAGGAGCAAATGTCGTGTCGCCCGTCGACTCAGCGGGAAGTTGTTCCGCGGCTCGGAGATCGCCAGGATGCGCCCAACATGTACGCGCTCGAAGATCGCCTTGGATCCGCCGCGACCGTGCGCCTCGCGCTGAACGGCGAACTCGTAGTGACGGCGGTCTAACGGGTCACTGCAAAGCGAGTACTGCCTGACGCGGCCATCGCGGAAGTAGAGATCAATGTGGCTCCCCGGCTCGAATGACGGAAGGTCGGCGCCGGACGGATCCACGACCTCGTAAGCGTTGATCCCCTCGGCTTGATAGACGATGGACCGCACGCGCACAAGCAGGCGCTTTGGTCCGAGTCGTCGTAGCTCTTCGGGCGTCAATTCCTGGGTATCTGTCTCAATGTCCATGGCATTGTGATCGTCACTGGGTGCCGCGATCGCTCCGGGCGTGCCGTGAGTGTTGCGCAGCCCGGGCACTGTCTGGGCGGATGAGTCTCCAGAGTTGTCGCTGGGGACGAGCTCACTTGGGGCTTGCGCAATTGAAACACTCCGCGCTAGCATCCGCAAGAGATCAGCGGTTTTGAGCAAGATTGTCTCAAAAACCGCTATGAAATTAGAAATGGGCGCCCTGCGGCCTGCCGCGGGATGGCACTCGGAGCCTCAGGCAGTCGTGGCCCCAACGCGCGCCAAGGAGACAGCAACTTGCAGTGCAGCTCCTTGAGCAATCGCGTCGCGAGCATCTACGGCAAGGCCAGGTAGCCGATGGCCGACGAGAACTTGCAGAGCACATTCGAAGGAAGACACATGGCACGTTCAATCACGGGTAGCGAGGCGTTCGTCGAGGCACTGCGCCTGGAAGGCGTTGAATACATTTGCGGCATCGTCGGTTCGGCGTTCATGGATCCGCTGGATCTGTTCCCGGCCGGCGGCATCCGCTTCATCCAGGTGCGCCACGAGCAGAGTGCCGCGCTGATGGCCGAGGGCTATGCACGAGCCACCGGCAAGCCGGGGGTCTGCATCGGCCAGAACGGCCCAGGCATCACGAACCTGGTGACCGGCGTGGCCAGTGCCGCGCTTAACCACACGCCACTGGTCGTGATCACTCCGGCGGTGCTCAGTGGTGCCATCGGCTCCCAGGCTTTTCAGGAGGTCGACCAGATGCGGCTTCTGGCGCCGCTGGTCAAATGGCAATTTCAGGTCAACCGGCCGGAGCGAATGGCCGAAGGCATCCGTGGGGCTTTCCGGGCGGCCGTCGCATTGCGAGGACCGGTACAGGTCGATATTCCGCGCGATGCGTGGTACGGCCAATGGGAAGAGGCTGAGCAACTCCCCGCGACCTACCGGACCGATGGCCGCTACGGCGGCGCACCCGACGACGAGATCGCGAAGGCAGCCAGATTGCTTGCCGGCGCAAAGCGCCCCTTCATCGTCGCCGGCTTGGGCGCCGTCGAGTCCGACGCCGGTGCTGATATCGCGAAGCTCGCGGAGGCGCTTGGCGCACCCATGGGGTGCGTTTACATGCACAACGACGCCGTGCCGGGGAGTCACCCCCTCGCGGTGGGTCCCATCGGTTACCAGGGCTCCGAAGCGGCGATGAAGCTGATGGCGAAGGCGGATGTCGTTCTCGCGCTCGGTACGCGGCTGAACACCTTTGGCACAACGCCGCAATACGGCATCGACTTCTTCCCGAAGCAGGCGCATCTGATTCACAACTCGATCAACCCGCTGGAACTCGGCTCGCTGCGCCCCATGGCCGTCGGCCTGATCGGCGATTGTCGGGCCGTCGCACGGCAACTCATCGAGAGCCTCAAGCAGCATGCGATCGTCGCGGACAGGGCGAAGGTGATGGCGGATGTCCAGGCCGAGAAGCAAGCCTGGGCGCGCAGGCACGAGGAAATGTCGACGAGCACGAACCCCACCATCCATCCGAGGCGCGCGTTGTGGGAGGTGGCCAAGGCTACGCCCGCAGGTACGTCGATCGTGGCGGACGTCGGCAACGTCAGCGGCGCCGCCAACTCCTACTTCGCGTCGTTTGACCGCGCCAGGAGCTTCTTCGGCGCGGGGAGCCTCGGCGGCATCGGTGTCGCCCTGCCCACCGCACTGGGGGTCAGCCTCGCAAGGCCCGATCAGCCAGTGCTGACGCTCGTCGGCGACGGCGCCTGGAGCATGTGCCTGCAGGAGGTCATGACCGCGGTCACCGAGAAGCTCAGTTTCGTGAGCGTGATCTTCAATAACTCCCAATACGGCGCGGAGAAGCGAAACCAGTTCGACTTCTTCGGTGAGCGCTACTACTTCACGAACCTGGAGAACCCGAACTTCGCGGACATCGCGAAAGGCATGGGTGCTTGGGCCATTCGCGTCACGAAGCCGGAGGACATCGGCCCGGCGATGGCGGAAGCCTTCGGCATCCGGCGTGCGGCCGTGGTCGAGATCGTGGTCGACTCGAAGATTCTCAGCGAGCCGTATCGGAGGGATGCCCTGCGCCAGCCGCAGCGGGTGCTCGAAAAATACACGGCGTAGCTGCGCGCCAACGCAGTTCGATTGGGGGTTGCGAAGTTGAAACGCTCCACGCTAGGATCCCCAACAGGTCGGCGGTTTTGAGCACAATTGTCTCAAAAACGCTATTACACATAGATTTGCGCCTCTCCCGGTGTACCCGCCGGGACGCGACACGGAGCGCCAGGCGCGTCGTGGCCCTAACGACCAAGGAGACAGCACATGGCAAAGCAGCCCCCCGAGCAATCGCGTCGCGACTTTCTGCGACAAGGCCTTCCACTCACCGCTGCACTCGGACTCGGTCCGGGCTTCATCGGAGCGGCGAACGCCCAACCTGCGGGCCCCTTTAGCGAGTGGGGTTGGCCAACCGCCTACGAGAAGATCTCGCAAGCCTCGGTGGATTGGCTGAAGTCCAAGGGGTGGTGGCCACTGCAGGTTGCCTGGAACCCGATGTGGTCGGACGGCAACCTCGTCCTGTTCGTGATGCAGCACTACAAACTCCTCGAGAAGCGAGGGGTCGACGTCCAGTATCCGGCCTTCCTCACCGCCGGACTGATGAACGAGGTCTTCGTGCCGGGCAAGATCCAGATTGCCCAAGCGGGAACACTGGGGTTGCTGCGGCTCATCGACCTGAAGATCCCTACCGCTGCCGTTTGCACCTACCCGGCCCAGCGCCAGGCATTCTTAGTACCTCCCGACTCGCCCCTGAAGAGCAGCCTTGCCGAACTCAAGGGCGGGAAGGTACTGGGTCGGCCGGCCGTGTGTGGGGTCACCATCGGCAGCACGAATCACCTCGGACTGCTTATCGCCGCGAAGGTCCTCGGATTGGAGGAGGGGAAGGACTACGTCATCAAGAACACGGGGCCGGCCGACATCATCACGATGCCGAAGGGAATCGACCTGACGGCGATCTGGGAGCCGAACGTCCTGGCGATGACGGAGTTTCGCAAGAATGCGCGAATTCTCGAGCTGGTCGACACGTACGAAGTCTTCAACGGCTATTCGTATGCCCGGGGCGAACTCGAGGCTGGCGCGGCAGACGTGTTGCAGGCGTACACCGATGCGTTCGTCGAGGCGCGGCTGATCGCGCGCCTGAAACCCGACGAAGTTCTCGAAGCCTTCGCGGCTCACCCATCTCAGAGAGGTCGCGACCCCGCCCTGATCAAGCGAGACGCCGAGATTCACGTCATCAACCCGAAGCCCACGATCAACTATCCCTTCGAGAACGCGAAGGGCTTCTGGATTCCCCTCGAGTCTTACCAGGCAGGCGTCATGCATGAGGCGCGCGTATTGCAGCGCACCTACACCGAAGCGGACTTCAAGGCGGTGCTGCGCAACAAGTACCTGCGCACTACCTACACAAAACTCGGCTGGGCGATTCCGGAAGTGCCGGCGTTCCTGCCGGCCAACTGGAATGGCCAGGTCGGGAAGCCACCGTATCCAGCATACGGCCTGATGACGATGGGCAAGCAGACATTCCCCGAGAAGGGAGATCTGGTCAAGGAGTGGCGCTTCGGAGCCAATACCTATCAGCCCTGAGAGAGACGGCTCCGGGATGACCGCGATGCTGAGGCAAGCAGATCTGGTGCCAGCGAAATCTGACGTCCGCTCCGAGGGGCAACCCTCGGAGTCCCACCCGACGAAACTAGAGAGCCCGGAGACGATGGCTGGCCCAAGCCCCGCGTTTCAATCGGTGCGGCGCCTTGCGTATCAAGTGGCCCGATACGTGCCGCTCTTTCTCATGTTCGCGATCTGGGAGCTCGTCAGCAGATCGAACCCGGCAACGGCGCTTCTCCTACCGGCCCCTAGCACAGTGTTGGCGGGGGGGTGGGAGCTGATCCAGCAGGGGACGCTGCAGAAGGATGTCCTGGCGAGTCTGAAGCGCGTCGCAGTCGCAGTCGCGTTCGCCGCCCTCGTCGGCTACCCGCTGGGCTTTGCGTTGGGCGGTTCGCGCCTGTTTGCGTGGATGTTCGAACCGGTGGTCAGCTTCTTCAGGCCGATACCGCCTCTGGCGTGGATTCCGCTTTCGATCATGTGGTTCGGGATTACCGACGCGCAGAACGAGTTCATCATCTTCCTCGGTGCGCTCTTCCCCATAGTGCTCAGCACCATGGAGGGCGTGCGGGATGTCGATGCGCAACTGATTCGCGCGGCGAGGACGCTCGGTGCAGGCCGCACCGCGATCGTCTTCACGGTGATTCTCCCTGGGGCGCTTTCCTCGATGTTCGTCGGCTTGCGCGTAGGCATCGGAATCGCCTGGATGGCCCTGGTTGCAGGTGAGCTGGTCGCGGCAACGTCTGGCCTCGGGTTCCTGATCAGTCAAGGGCGTCTGCTGTTTCGAAGCGACCATATCGTCGTCGGCATGGTGATGATCGGCGTCATCGGGCTCCTGCTGGACGCCGCTGTTCGTCTCCTTCAGCAACTGGTAACTCCTTGGCGGGAGGGCAACTGAATGGCTGAGGGGCAGTGCGTCCAGTTTCAGAAAATCTGCAAGACCTACGCAAGCGGGCGAAACGAGGTCGTAGCGCTCCACGAGGTCTCCCTGCAGATTCGCGAGGGCGAGTTCATCTGCATCGTTGGTCCCAGCGGATGCGGCAAGACCACGATGCTGAATCTCCTCGCAGGCTTCGAGGTGCCGACCAAGGGAAGCGTGGAGGCGTTTGGCCGGCGTATCGACGGACCGGGTCCGGACAGGACCATGATGTTCCAGGACTACGCCCTCTTCCCGTGGCTGACCGTACAGGGGAACATCGAATACGGCTTGCGGCGACTCGGGGTGGCCTCGAAGGAGCGAGCCGAGATCGTTCGACACTATGTCGATCTGATCGATCTGAAGGGCTTCGAGAGAAAGTTTCCACGACAGCTCTCGGGCGGCATGCGCCAACGCGTCGCGCTCGCGCGGGCGCTCGCCGTCAAGCCTCGGCTGCTGCTCATGGACGAGCCGTTTGCGGCGCTCGATTCATTCACCCGAGAGAAGATGCAGGACGAGCTGATACGCGTCTGGGAGAGAGAGCGCAAAGCGGTTCTCTTCATCACGCACAATATCGATGAGGCGATCAAGCTTGCGGACGTCGTCGTCGTGATGTCACCACGTCCCGGACGAATCACGTCGGAGTTTCGAGTCAATAGCCCACGCCCGCGAGATGTCGACAGTGGCGAGTGCCTCGAACTCGTGCATCACATCCGCGAGCTCCTCCATCTCGTCTCGGCCAACCCGACAGCGGCCCGCGTAGCCACGCCAGTCGGGTAGACGTCGCCCAGGCATCGAACAGTTGTTTGAGCGAAGACAGGACTCCCGGCACGGCGTGCCAACGGTCGGGTCTACAGGACAAGAGATGGAGCAGTCCACGTTTGATTACATCATCGTCGGCGCCGGCTCAGCCGGGTGTGTGCTGGCGAACCGACTGAGCGAGGATCCGGATGTTCGGGTGCTGCTCCTCGAGGCCGGTGAGGCGGATTCGAGCCTGTGGCTAAGAATTCCATTGGGTGTCGGGAAGGTCTTGAACGACAACCGGCTCGTCTGGCAGGCCAACACGGAGCCGGAGCCCGAAATGTTCGGGACTCGCGTCTACTGGCCCAGCGGCAAGGTGCTGGGAGGATCGAGCTCGGTGAACGGGATGCTCTTCGTTCGTGGGCATCCGCGTCGATATGATGAGTGGGAGGAAAGCGGCTGTCCTGGATGGGGATGGAGCGATGTCCTTCCGTACTTCATGCGCCTGGAGGACTGTCGGTTTGGCGATCGCTCCTACCGTGGGGTCGGCGGGCCGATTGCGGTGAGCCGACTCGGCGGTGATGAGATTTCGAACGCGTTCCTCGAGGCTTGCGGCCAGATCGGCATCCAGCGTACGGGGGACTACAACGATTCGCAGGCCGAAGGGGCGGCGCATCTTCAGTTGAGCACGCGCAACGGCCTGCGGTGCAGCGCAGCCATCGGGTATCTGCGGCCGGCCATGCGCCGACCGAATCTCCGCGTGCTCACTGGTGCGGTGGTTGCGAACGTGGAGTTCTCTGGCCAACGGGCCACCGGCGTGCGCTATCGACGAGGCGGCGAGTTCGAGGTGGCGCTGGCAACGCGAGAGACCCTCTTGTGCGCTGGCGCGATTCGCTCGCCCCAGATTCTGGAGTTGTCGGGCGTCGGAGATGCCCAAGTTCTGAGCCGCCTCGGCGTACCGCTCGTTTGTCACCGACCCGGCGTCGGCGAGAATCTTCAGGACCATCTGATGCCGCGGATGTCCTTCGAATGCGACCGGCCGATCACGGTCAATGACCTGCTCAGAAGCAAGCCACGCCTGTGGGCGTCGGCGCTGCGCTATGCCGTGTTTCGCGACGGCCTGCTCGCCACTCCTTCGTTGACGGCGCTCGCTTACGCAAGGACCCGTCCCGGGCTTCCCTATCCCGACGTGCGCCTCCAATCGGGGCTCGTCAGCGGTACCAGCCGCCTCTCTACGAACAAGGACAGTGGGCTCGATCCGCATTCCGGATTTCACCTCGGCGGGTACTTCCTGTACCCGGAGTCGCGCGGGCGCCTGCACATCGACTCCCTGGACCCAGGTGCGCAGCCGCGAATCGAGGCCAACTATCTGAGCAAGGATCTGGACCGCGAGGTGATGGTCTCTGCGCTCAAGATGATGCGGACAATCAGCCAGCAACCGGCGCTGTCACGTTACGTCGTACGAGAGGTGCGTCCCGGTCCCGACGTAGTGTCCGATGACGAAATTCTCGACTATGCGCGACGGACTGGGCAAACCTGTTGGCATCCCATTGGCACGTGTCGAATGGGTGCGGATCCGGCGGCGGTAGTCGATCCGGAGCTTCGGGTGAAAGGGGTCGAAAGGCTGCGCGTCGTCGACGCGTCCGTCATGCCGTTCATGGTCGCCAGCAATACGAACATCCCGACGATCATGATCGCCGAAAGGGCGGCCGACCTCATCAGGGGAAGGGCGCCGGTGCGGAGTGCCGAGGCTGAGGCCGTCGCGTGAGGCAACTTTGGCGGTCGCCTAAGACGAGGCAGGCCGTGGCGGAAGGCAAAGATAATCTCATTCAGTGAGACACTTGGTGCTCAATAGAGAGAATTGGCTTGATGCCTGTCAAGCCCACCGGTTGGGTGTCGAAGTAGCATCGATTCCAGTCAACCGGGAGTCCGTGCCGTGTCATACCTTGATTCTCTCTGGACTGGCTGGCAGCCGCTCACGCCCTCGCTCAGGGGGCACGATGCGAAGTCATCGAGGGCGGCTGTGGCGTCGCGTGCGTTCGACTGCGGCTTCGCGCGATCGGGAGGCGAGTGCCCGTACGCTCGGGAGCAATTCGATTGCCGCGATTGCCTGCTGGAAGAAGCGACCGGGAGGGTCGGCCCCCGCACCTAGTGCGATCGGGCCAGCGGGTGCGGGCTGCGGCGTTATCGGTCCGTGACGCCCATGTCCGAGGCAATCATTGCGCTGGTTGCATTCGCTGCGGGTGCCGTCAGGGGCCTGACCGGATTCGGTGGGCCACTGATTCTGGTGCCGACCATGAGCTTCGTCTACGAGCCGGCATCCGCAGTCGCGACCGTGATGCTGGTCGATCTCGCGTCGAACTTCGCGCTTCTGCGCGATGCGACGAAGGACGCCAACTGGCGCGTCGTCGGGCTCATTACGGCTGGCGCGGCGGTCACGTTGCCGGTCGGGGGCTACCTGATGCTGCATGCCGACCCCCGAATCGTGCGCATGGTCGTCTATGGGACGGTTGCCGCACTGTCGATTCTCCTGCTCAGTGGGTGGCGCTATAGCGGGACCTATTCGCGCGGAAGCCTCCTCGGTGCCGGGGCAGTCAACGGAGTCATCGTAGGCGCAACCTCGTTCGGAGCAGCGTTGTACCCGTTTCTCCTGGGGAATGGTGACTCCGCTCGAACCGGCCGCGCGACCTTCGTGCTGTGGGCTCTCTTTTGCTCTGTGGCGGCGCTTGCCGTCGTGTTCGCGGGAGACCGCGCTGGGCACGCGGAGTTCTTGCGGGCGGCATTTCTCGTCCCGTCGTACCTGTTGGGGACATATGCGGGAAAGCGATTCTTTCATCGAGTCGACGACGTTGTCCTCAAGCGCATCGTGCTGTTGACGCTGGTGACCGTGTCGATCGCCGGCCTGGTCGCTGTCTGGTAGTTGCATCAAAGGGTCGAATCCAGAGTAGTAGACGCCCTAATCCCGACGCACCGCAGAATTCGATCGAGCAGGTTGATCTCGGTGGTGATGCTCTCCGGCCCGGCGAAACCTGCCGGCATCGATCCCCGGCACCCCGGAGCGTACTATCGCTGCCCGAGCACCCGGTCCAGCTGCCCGAGCAGCTGACGCAGGTTGTCCCGGACGGCCATCGCCTGAAGCTGTCGCATGCGTTCCTGCCCGGCAAAGACGTCCT
>JAHBVU010000032.1 GCA_019637315.1 Gemmatimonadales bacterium | reverse complement strand
CCAGGATACGACCCTTGCTCGGTGGACCGGCGGACCGGTTCAGGGAACGCTGCAAGGATTGCGGGCCGGCGCCTCGCTGATCTCGTTCGTTGTTCGGCGCGGCAGCACTACGATCTATGAGGCACCGCCGCTCAACTTCGTGGTGCAGCCGGGCAGCTGATGTGGTGAGGGCCAAAGGGCGGGCTCCCACGGCCCGCCCCGGCGCAGCGCCAGTCTGACGCCGACTGGCGGAGTTGCCAGCCGGCGATATGTTCTCCTGGCCGCACGTCTCGCGGACTATCCAGACAAGCGCCCCATCACCACAGGAGACCACTCGCAATGCCCACCGGGAGGACAGGCGTACTCATTGGCGGTGCCATCGTCGTCGCACTGGCCGTCGTTGCTCTCCGGCTCCGTAACCCAAGCGAGGCCCCCGCAGAGGCGATGCCGGGCCCCGGCGGAGAGCCCACCCTCGAAGCGGTCCGCGCCGCGACCGAGCGGTTCAAAGATGTGAAGGTAGCCCTGGCCGAGGGATACATCGCTGACCCCACCAACACCTGCGAGACCGCAGCCATGATGGGGTTTGACCCGGCACTCGGCAGCATGGGCATCCACTACTTTCGCCCTGACCTGCTCGGAATCACCGGGCCCCCGAATCCACGAGTCGATGGCAACGGAACCCACACCGACTTCCTGAACCCCGGTGTCCTGATCTACGAACCGCAGGCCGACGGCTCACTCCAGCTCGTGGCCGTCGAGAACCTGGCGTTCGAGACCGCCTGGACCGCCGCGGGCAACACGGCGCCCCCGTCGTTCCATGGCGTCCCCTATGATCATATGGTCGACGATCCCGCGACGCCCCTCGACGAAGCGCACCATTTTGAGCGCCACTATGATCGCCATGTCTGGGTTCACCGCGAAAACCCCAACGGTACCTTCGCGCAGTTCAATCCGAATGTGACCTGTGCGCACCATCGGAGCGACGGCCACTCGCACTCGTGATGGCGTCGAGGCGGAGCCGCTCCGTTGTCCCAGAGCGGCTCCGCGCAATGATTCCAAGCGCAACGGTGACCAGCAGCGTGGCAAGCAACGCCGCCGTCGAGCGGTTGCCGCCCTCCAGCAGCGTCGCAGCAATGCCCTCGTTGTTGATCGAACGGTTGAACATCGTATGCGCAAGCCCAACCGCCAGAAGGCTGTCGCGCGCCCCGCGCATCACGAGGCCAAGGTACGAGCGGATCAGGATCCCGAGCACCGACAGCAGCAGGAAGTGGGCAGCCAGCGCCCCCGCCGAGGGGGTGCCATTGAGCAACTGCAGCGGTAAGTGGATGGCCGCAAATGGAACTGCAGTCAGCGCAGCTGCCGTGTAGAGGCTGTACCGTCGTTCGAGACGCGTCTGGAGAAACCCCGCCCAGGAGGCTTCCTCCCAGAGGTTGACGAGCAGCAACCCGAAGGCTATTCCCGACAGTTCCTTGCCAAGCATGGGCAGGGTCGGCGCCCGGACCGTGTCGCCGAGCAGCGCGGCAATCCCGATCGTGGCAGCCGGCAGGGCCAGCACCACCAATGCCCACCAACCGACGCCAACCCGCCAGGTTACCAGCCGCCGCAGCAGTGCAGCAACTGCCGGCCGCCCCCCTTCGAGCCCTGACACAATGAGCGCTGCCGGAAACAAGGCCAGCAGGACCATCAGCAGCGCGGCCGCCTTTTCGAGGTCGAGCCCGACGGCTGCCGGCCAGGATGCGCCGGGAACGACACCGCGATCGGCAAGGACAGGCACCAGCATGAGCGGATAGCCCAGGCCGAACACGATCGAGAGGTAGAGTGCAATGGGGTGGCGGCGGGCAAGGCCCCGAAGTCCAGCGCCAGGGACCGGGGCAGCGGAGGTGGCGGACATGGCCACGACGTACGATTCCTCCCCCATGGGAGGTTTCAGCGCCGCGAGTCGACAGCTACACCGGCGTCTTGAGGCCCCGCTCCGGTGCCCCAATCCGCCTGACAGGCCCCTGCTGCGCCAGCATCCGCTCCGCGAAATCCAGGCGCTCAGCCAGCTCGGCCAACTGCCGAGCCTGCTCGGCCTGGTGAATTCCCTGGCGGTCCTGCAGCGCCCCGAGACGACTGTCGATCAGATCTTCGGCCTTCATGACCCGAGCGGCTGCTGACTCGAGCCGGGCCAGATCGGCAGCGCTCAACCGGGTGGACCTGGGCGAGCGCCAAAGGCCCAGCGCCGCCAGCATGCGGCGCGGCAACCGCGCAACGAAACCGAGCGCCGTCGCCGCATAGTGCAGCGGGTTGACGGTTCGGATCAGCGCCATGTAGCGGTCGCTTTCGTAAACACCAATGGCCATGTCGATGACATCGAGGATCTCCTGCTCGAGACCTTCGGCGTAGCGGGCGGTGAAGATCTGCTGCAGCACCTCGAGCCGGCCCAGTGGCACGCCCGGATCAGTCTGGCCAGGCGTACCGGTGGACCCCGCTAACCCCGCCGCCCGAATGACCTGCAGCATCCGAGGCAGCATCTGGTTGATCCGGGACCGGGCACCGACGGCCCCTTCCCAATCCATTGGCACGCCGTTCTCGTCACATTCGGACTGGGCGAAATATCGCTCCACCAGATCACGGAACAGCCGGAGCTCCCGGGCCCGGTGACGGTTCCGTACTATGGTGAGCTGATCATGGGATTTCATCGCCCTGGCCTCGTCGAAGGTCTTGACCAAGAAGCTACCGGCACTCTCATTTCGACGCTACGGATCACCGGACCTCGTGCCCTGCCCGCCTGGACGCCATTCCGGCGGAGAACCGTACTCTCGTGAGCAGCAGCGTGCCCGGCAATCAGTCGAACGGCTGCGAGGCCGCAGCGGAGCGCTTCGAGGCGTCCTGCCGGGTCGCGGTGCATCCCATCGGACCGAAGTTCGTCCACCATCTAGTAGCCTGACACGAGGCAACCATTTGGACGGAGGGCAGGTTTGAGCACTTGGAACAGCCGCAGGGCACCGCGCATCGTTGCTCGAACTCTGCTCACTCTGATCGGGACCCTCGCCCTGGCCGTGTTGCTGCTTCAGCACGACGGGATCGCCACCGGGGCCCTGCGGCGCGTGGCAAACTGGCTCCAACCCTGGCCTGACGCCCGGCTCGAAATCGGCCGCGCCTCGATTTCCGGCATCAGCCGTGTCAGCGTTGCCGACCTCCGGTTGGTCCGGGCCGACAGCACCGCGATGGTCGAGATCGACTCGGTTCGACTGCGCCTGTCCCTGCTGCCGCTGTTGACTCGAAGGCTCCACCTGGGCGAGGTCCGGGTCGTCAACGCCAGCGTCGTCGCCCGGGAGCTGGGACCGTCCGGGTGGGACCTGACCGCGCCGTTCCAGACCCCGGATACCACCCCGCAGGAAACCGCGAGCGACCCGTTCGAGATCGCCATCGAGCGCCTCGACGTGATCGGAAGCCGGCTGGAGGCGCGCTACCTGGGCGACTCGACGCTCCGGGTCGACAGCCTGATCCTGGCAATGCGCGACTTCCGCTCGGGAGACGGTCTCCCCGTGCTGAGCCTCGACACGCTCGGTGCGCAGTTGACCCCACCCGGTCGCCCCACGCCGGCGACCGTCTCCGCGAAGCTGTACCTCGGATCGGATCGACTGAGCGTCAGCGGATTGTCCGTTCGCTCAGACTCGACTGATCTGTCCGCAGCTGGAGACCTTCGCCTGCCAGACGCCGACCCTCGCCGGGCGGACGCGGTCGACTTCCGGCTTGCCGCCGCACCGCTCGACTTCCGCGATATCGGCGCTTTGGTACCCGGGTTCGATGTGCCCGGCAGCCTCCGCCTCGATCTTCGCGTTACCGGGACCGCGAACCTGCTGACCCTGACCGGATCTGGCCGGAGCTTCGACGGCGCCACCCTCACAGTCGACGGCGCACTGACACCACGAACCACCGGCGGCGTCCGCTACCGGTCGACGTTGCGTGTCGACGGCCTCGACGCCTCGCTTTGGAGCAACGATGCGGCAGCCGGCTCGATCAATGCCCAGCTGAGCTTCGACCTCTCCGGCGACTCACTCACCGTCGTATCGGGTCCGTTCGAACTGGACGCCGATGGCGTTGTGGTAGGTGAGGGCCGTCTGGTACCGACGCGCCTCTCCGGCGCCTTCGAGCAGGGCCGCGGCCGGCTCAAGGTGCAGAGCGGCTGGGCACCCTGGGTCGACCTGCGCGGCAAAGGCGAAGTCCGGCCCTTCGACGAGCAGCCGAGTTATCAGCTCGACGTGACGCTGACCCCGCGCGATTCCCTGCTCCAGGCCGGCACGGTCGCGCTCGACAACCTGCAGGCTCGCATCGAGGTCGCCGGTACGGGCGCTCCAACTCTGAGCGGCCAGGGCCGGGCAACCCTGACCGCGACCGGCACAGTCGCCGGTCAGCCGCTCGAGAACACCTCGCTGCGCGCCGAGTGGCGGGAACAGCGCGTCGATGCGCGGCTGGGGGCTACACTTGGTAGCGCCCGCGCCACTGGCACCCTGCTGCTCGAGCGGCGCGGCCAGAACGATGCCCTGAGCTTTCGGGTGCCGCGTCTGACCGTCAGCGACCTTGCCCTGGCTCCCTTCCTGGGCGACTCGGCCCGAGGCTGCCTTCATCTCGACGCCAACGCGCAGGGCGCCCGACTCGAGCCGGCCGCGATCACGGCCGATGGCACGCTTCGCTGGGACAGCGCCGGCTGGGGCTCTCTCGCGGTCGACAGCGCGGCCGCCAGCTTTCGACTGGCTGATGGACGGGTCCGGCTGACCGGCGGCGCCCGATCCGCAGGCGGGACGGTCTCGCTCGATGGGCAGGCACAGCCGTTTCTGAACCAGCCGATCTGGGACCTGACCGAACTCCGGATCCGGGACATCGACCTCGCCGCGATCGACGCCGCCTGGCCGGCATCACAGATCTCGGCCACCGCCTCCCTGTCGGCGCGCGGCAACCTGCCCGCGCTCACCGGCGATGGCACCGTACGGATCGAGCCGTCGCGAGTCGACTCGGTGCGCTTCGGACCAAGCGACCTTGCGCTCACGCTCGCGCCCGATCGTGTCACGATGGCCGGTACCCTGCCGATGGCCGAGGGAGCCGTCGAGATAGCGGCGGCCGTGGGACCGTTCGGGCCGGTTCCCGGCCTCGACGCCCGACTGGGCATCCGGCAGCTCGCGCTCGGTCCGCTGACGCAGGGACGGGTCCAAGCCTCGGTATCCGGTCCGATCACCCTGACACTGACACCAACGCCAGGCGACACGACCTCCGGGCTGATGCGTGTGGTCGCAGCGCTGGAAAGCGCGGCCGGTACCGCATCGCTCGACGGCCACGCGGCGCTGACCCGACGCAGCGAGACTGGCGACAGCGCGGCCTGGCAGGTGACCCGGGGTGAGGCCGATCTCGCGCTGCACCTGACGGATCTCGGCGCCATCTCGGCGCAGGATAGCATCAACGGCCAGTTCGCTGCCACCGCGCGGATCGAGGGTCAGGGAGTCGACCCCGCAACGATGCGATGGACCGGGCGGGCTCATGCCTCGGGCAACGCCAACGATGCCCGACTCGACTCCCTGGCCCTTCGTGGGGCGGTCTCGAACGGCGTATTCCGCCTCGACACGCTCCTGCTCGCCTCGAACATACTGCGCGGCGGCGGCAGCGGTCGGGTGCCGCTGGTCCGCCAGTCGGGCGCGGGTGACACATTGCGGGTCCACCTGGTGGCCGATACGACCCGTCCGCCGCCCGCGCAGACGGTGCTGCCGATCCGACCGCTGGGCATCAGGAGCGGACAGATCGACGCTCGAGTCTGGCGCAACGACCAGGGCCTCGCGCTGGCCGGCAGCGCCTCGGTCGGCGGCCTGATTGCCGGCATGGCCGCCGCCGATACGCTGCAGCTCGATCTGACCCGCGCAGAGAGCGACGGCACGGACTGGCACGTCAACGGCCAGGCCACCGGCAAGGAGGTGGCCTGGCAGACCACGCATCTGCAGCAGGTCGATGCGAAGGTCAGTTCCGAAGCAGGCGAGATGACCTTCAGCGTCAGCGCACGTCGCGATGCAGGTCATCAGCTGACCCTTGGCGGGCGAGGAAGGGCCAGTGAGCGTCGGTTCTTCCTGTCCGACTTGGGCTTCACCTTTGGCGAGACCGTTTGGGCCCTGAGCGATACCGCCTCGATTAGCTGGGGCGACCGAATCGTAGTGAGCGACCTCGAGCTGCGGGCCGGCCGGCGCCGGATCGAAGTCGATGGCCACCTCGACCGAACAGGGACGCAAGCACTGGCCCTGACGCTCGACTCGGTACCGATCGGCGGCTTTGCTGCATTTGCCGGCCTCGAGAACCTCAACGGAACCCTGCATGGGACGGTTCACCTCGAGGGGCCGGCCGACCAGGTGGCCGTGCGCACCAACCTCAATCTGGCCATGCCTGATGTCGTTGCGCGGCTCACGACATCCGCGCCAAGCCCCGGACAGCTCCGTCTCGATGCACGGCTCCAGGACCGTCAGGGGCGCACGCTCGAGGCGGCCGGAACGATTCCGTTCCGGCTCACCCTCGCAGGCGACAGCTTGCTTCCCACACCTCCCGAGAGCGCTCCGGTCGACCTGACTCTTCGCGGCACCGACTTTCCGATCGGCTGGATGGCGCCCTTTGCACAGTTTGCGGGTGTCGAACGGATCGAGGGTCAGGTGTCAAGTGATGCCCGCTTGACTGGCACGATCGGCAGTCCGAGCGCATCGGGCACCATTCGCCTGGCCGGCGGACGGATCACCGTACCACGCCAGGGTGTGGACTACCGGCGGATTACCGCTGACGCCACATTCGCCGGTGAAACGATCCAGGTCACGCGACTGGAAGCCACCGCGGACGGCACCGCCAGCGTGCGCGGCAACATCGTGCTGACCACTCTCAACGATCCGGAGCTGGCCCTCGACGCGAACTTCAAGGAGTTCCGCGCGCTCCGCAATGAATGGGTCCGGCTCGGCCTCGACGGAAACATCCGCTTGACTGGCACCGTGTCCCAGCCCAAGGCCGAGGGATCGATCAGTCTGGTCAAGACCGACATCTATGCCGACGAGGTTGGCCAAGGCACTGCCGCGATGCCGGTGGAACTGACGCCGGCGGACTATGCCATGCTGGAATCGTACTTCGGTTATCGACCGGGCGATGCAGCAATCGTACGGGACCCCCTCCTCCCTTGGGCCATCGACGTCAAGCTGACCCTCGGCGGCGACGTCTGGCTGCGCAAGCAGGCGCAGCCGCAGATGCGGGTGCTGCTGACCGGCTCGCTCGATGTACGGAAGGCAGCCAATGACTCGCTGCAGCTGTTCGGCACAGCCGAGGTCGTACCGGGCCGAAGCGTGGTCGAACAGTTCGGCCGCCGGTTCGCGATCGACCAGGGTAGCGTCACCTTCAATGGACTGGTGACCGACTGGACCACCTCGATCGAAGCCAGCTACGCCGTGCCGTCCACTCCCGACGCCATCGATCCAAATATCCAGATCACGCTGAGCGTCACCGGAAAGATGGACAGCCTGCGACTTGAACTCAGCTCCAACCCGCAGCTCGAGACGTCCGACCTCGTTTCCTACCTGGCCACCGGACGCCCGGCTGCGCGGGCGCTGAGCGGAAGTGGTGAGAGCACTTCCCTGACCGACCGAGGTACCTCACTCGCACTCGGCACGGTGACCGGGCTGCTCGAACGCCAGGCGGGCGAAGCCGTTGGCCTCGATGTCATGGAGATTCGCCACGGCGGCCCCGATGGAACCGTGGTCATCGCAGGCCGCTATGTCTCGCCGCGCCTGTACGTCGGATTTCAGCAGCCGCTCAACTCAGCCCAGTCGGATCAGTCCCTCACCGACAAGGGGCCGACCACGCGGGTGGAGGTCGAGTACACCCTGTTCCGCTGGTTGCTGCTCAACCTGCAGGCCGGGCAGTCGGAGTTTCGTTCCTTCTTCCGGACCCGCTATGCGTTCTGAGCTGACCCGGCGGCTCTGCCTCGTAGCGCTCGTTGCGATGGCCGGACTCGGCGCGCTCGCTCGGCCGCTTGCCGCACAGATTCCCTACACGGTCTTCGATGAGAACACCGAGGTCCGCTCGCTCGGGTTCGAGTTCACGACCTCGAGGACATTCAAGGAGGGAGAGCTCAAGGCGCAGATCGCGCTGAGCAATCGGGGAGCGCTTTACGGGCTTCGTCGCACGCTGGCGGCGCTTCCGATCGTCAGCTCGCCTGCCCCGCACCCCTTCGCGCCACTCGACCTGCAACGCGACGTGGCACGACTCCGGCGGTTTTATGGCAATGCGGGGTTCCTCGAAACGCAGATCTGGTATGACGTCAAGTACCATGACAACGACAACACCGTCGACATCACCTTCTTCATCGATGAAGGCCGTCCGATTCTGATTCGGGCCATCACCATCACGGCACCGGACGGCGGTGACCTGATGACCCGGCTGCCGGAGGACTACGTCGGCGAGTGGCAGCGGCGACGTGACGCCATCGGCGCCGACACAGGAGGCCGGTACACCGAGACGACCCGGGCGTGGCATGAGACCGACCTGCTGGCCTGGTGGCGCAACCGTGGCTGGGCCTTCGCAACGGTTGCAGCAAGCGCACCAATCGATACCGCTGCCGCCACCACCGAGCTGCAGTTCACCATCGACCCCGGACCCCGGACCCGAATCGGGCGGATCACGATCGAAGGCCAGGAGAGCGTCTCCGACGAGGTGATCCGGCGCGTGCTTCCCTTCCGCGAAGGACGCTGGTTCAATGCGCAGGCGCTGGCTGAGGGGCGGCAGCGGGTCTTCGGACTGGATCTGTTCCGACTGGCGCTGATCGACGTCGAGCGTGACCCCGCCAATGACTCACTCGCCAACTTGCGGATCAGAGTCACCGAGAACCCGCCGCGGCTGATTACCGGCGAGATCGGCTACGTCGGTGACGGTGGCATCAGCACCCAGGGACAGTTTGCTCACCGCAACTTCGGCGGCGGGGCCCGGACGCTTCGCGTCTCGGCGCTGGCAGAAACCGGACTGCTCAGCGTGGGCGACCTCGACAACGAAGAGTATCGTCTGTCGGTGGCGTATCGAGCACCCTGGTTTCTGCATCGGCGCTACTCGCTCACGGTTGAACCGTTCGGCTACTATCGCAACAACGTTACCGATCGATCGTGGCAAGCGGGTATCGAGACCTCGCTGGTCTATGAACTCGGTCCCTATCGGTTCATCACCTTGCAGCACCGCTACTCGCATCGACGGATTCTCGACTACCGGCTTGGCAGCGGCAGCATCATCGATCTCAACTCGCTGCTCCGGCTCATCGGCGAGGGGGCCATCGATTCGCTGAGCAGGGGCAGCCAGCGCTCGACCCTTTCGCTCTCCGGGACGGTCGGACGTTTCGACCCGACTCGCCCGGCCCGAACGGTTCAGGGCAGGCCCACGCTCGAGATCACGACGCCCGGCGGCCTCAACACCATCGAGTACTTTGCCGCGGATCTGCCGATCTTCGGCTATCTCCCGATCGGTCCGCGCGTGACCGCGACGGCACGCATGAGGATTGGGAGGGTCTGGCCGTATGGCAAATCGATTCAGAGCGACGACCAGTCGAACCTGATTGCCTCGCTGCAGCTGCGCGATGTGCTCCTGACGACCGGCGGCACCGGCTCGGTGCGCGGTTGGGGCGAAGCCCAACTCGGCCCCAAGTTCGTCAACCTGACGCTGACGCCGATCGAGGGCACGGATTCGCTCGAGCTGGGCGCCCGCGGATATGCTCCGTCGGGTGGCTTGGCGCGGATGAGCGGGTCGCTCGAACTGCAGCTGCCCTTCCCCGGCCTCGGCGACGCTTGGGGAACCCACCTCTTCTTCGACGCGGGTCGAGTCTGGACGCCGGACAGCCGGTTCCGGGCAGATGACCCGGGCGATTCGGAGCGGTGGTTCTTCGGCACCGGGTTCGGCGTTCAGGTGCGGACGCTGGTTGGGCCGGTCCGGATCAGCCTGGGCTACAAGCTCAACCCGTCGGAGCTCGATTTGCGGGATGCGGAGCCCATCCTCGAGGCCCTCCTCGCGGGCCGGCCGATCAGTTCGGTTCCGGTGAACTCAAAGCGGCGCTATCATCTTCACTTCTCGCTGGGGCAGAGTTTCTGACGTCACGTTGGCCCCAGCCGAGCTGTTCAGCGACCTCACGGCAGCTCGAGTTCCGCAGGATGGCGCATGGCATGATGGTGGCTTCGTGACCTCGTGCCCCCGGGATCAGGCCAGGTACGGTCCGGGGTCGACACCGATCCGGCCGCAGAGCTCTCGAAACGCTGCCGCGCGCTCCACCGTCGATTCGGTGTGAAAGGTCAGGAAGAACGGACGGAGGCTCATCTCAAACGGCTCGCTCGCCTTGCCATGGAGGTACACCAGCATCGCCGCAAAGTGTACGGCCACTTCGCCTTCGCGGTTCAGCGTGCCCCGAAGCAGCGCGTCGATGACAGCAGCAGGATGGAACGTTTCCACCTGATCCAGCAGTTGCGTCAATCCCCCATAGAACTCGGCTGTTTCCAGGCCGCGCACGAGAGACGCCGTTGCCGCGTCTCGATCAAGCTGCGCAGCCGCAAATCGCGTGACGGCAGCCCGGACCATGGCGTCAGGGTCGTCGAGTGCGGCGAAGATCGCGGCCCGGGCTCGCGGCGTGTCGAGCGCAGCCAGCGCCTCGATGTCATGCCAGGAGCGCGGCCGCTTCTCGAGCAGTCGATCTTCGATCAGGCGTCGGGCATCTGGCGAGGCAACCGACAGCGCCTCCAAGTCGTAGCCGATACCGTCATGCCAGCGTTCCCGGTTCCGCGCCATACTCCGGATGAACCGGTCGAGCGGCGACTCCGCCACCGGCGGACCGGTGACGGTGCCCGGGCCCCGACCGATCTCCTCGAGGAAGCGATCGCGCTCCTCCGAAAGCGCGGCGCCCTCGCCGCCGCTGGTGGCCTGGCTGGCGTAATGGCAGATCCATCGCTCGGCCTGGTCCGCAGCGGCGCTGGCACCCTGCTGATCTCCCGACTCCGCAAGTCGGACCATGCGTTGACGGTACAACTCGGCGACGGACGCCGCCGCCCCGATGTGGTCGACCGCGGCTGTGATCGCGCGTTCAGCGTCATCGAGTCGATTGGCCTGCTCGAGCGCGACGGCCTGGCGCCACCAGGCCGGTCCGCTGGAATCGCCCGTCACTCCGTCAACCAGCGCAGCCAGGACGGGGCATGCCAGACCGTCGGTCGCCAACCCCAACCGGCGGTCGTGACGGCGGCGGTGAACGGCGCCTTCATTTCCTGCAGATTGAAGGTGTAGGCATAGGAAAGCTGCGGAGTGAATCGCCCTTGCGGGTCGAGTTGCAGGCCGAAGACCCGCTGTTGCTCGTACTGAAAGAAGACGATTCCGGCCATGGTCCGCCACGAGACGCCTGCACCGTCCAGTCCGGCTGACCAGTCGACTCGACTGACCTGCTCCGTCGGCCGGGCAACCCGTTTCGACTCGTCGAGTTCGATCAGGATCCGGTGCGTCGCGCGCATGCCGCGCACCCGGGCAAGGTCGACCCATCGAGCGTCGGCAAAGCGCCAGGTCACGACGATCCGCCCACCCGGCGTCTCCTCCTGCACCGAGTAGGGCGCATCGAGCTCGTTGATGGCCAGCAGGCGCCGACGCAGCTCGGGCTCGGACACCGGGGCGGCTCCGGCAACCGGGGGGAGCGACGACGCCCACGTCGACCCCTTGAAGAACCAGAGGGTGGCCACCACCACCAGCAGCAGCACCAGCCCCGCAAGCACGGCGGGGCGGTACAACCAGAACGTCGCGCCCGGATCGGCTGCCGCCGACACCGGGGCTTCGATCGGCGCCACGACCCGCGAGGCCGCGAGCGCCGATCGAACGGTTCGCTCATCGGGACCCGTCAACGCGATCAAGGTGCGACCAGCCGTCAGCGTCAAGAGCACGTCGCCCACGGGTCGCGAAACGAGCACGGCACCATCCGGCGCCGGATCAGGCAGGTAGCCGGCTGCGGAGCGCAGATACCCCTCAGCCGCCACCCGGGCAGCAGCAGGATTGGCATAGCGCGCGACGACTGCCGTGCCCGCCGGAGGCAAGATCGCCATCTGGGCCACCTGCGCATCGCCGTAGGGTCCGCTGGGGCCGAGCCGAGTCAGATCCGAGATGAGGTCAGGATCGGCTCCTGGAAAGACGGTCTGCGGGTTTGCAAAGACACTGCCGGTGACTGCAAGAGCCGACTCCACCTCGCGGTACCCTTCGGTCCCTGATCCGCCAGCCACCCGTGTCAGACTTCGTTTGGGAATCCACCCCGATCCCTGCGCAACGTGAAAAAGCAGCTGAGGACCGCCGATGATGCCGAGATACACCCCAAAGAATGCCAACGGGCGGAGCGAAGCACCTGCCCGAGTCATCACGGCCGCCAATATGACGAATACGATTGCCACGATGACGAGCGCCACCAAGGATACCATCAACGCTGGATTGCCGCGCAGCAGGCTCATCTCATCCTCACGACGCTGGCCCGAGACCCGACCCGGACGACGGACGCAAGCTTATCACCCGTCCCGCTCGAGCACCAGATGGTTGCAGTGGGATCCGGCAGGCACGGACCACCGCCCCGGATTTCGACGATCGCACCGGCCGGCGGCGCCACGATCGATGCCCAGCCCCGACGTAGCGGGACGGACCCGACGCATGTACTTTACACCGCAAAGCAGATCATGACTCAGCCGACCCCGGACTTCCTCGACCTCCAGGCCGCCCTCGCCGGCGAGTACTCGCTCCAGCGAGAACTCGGCCGAGGCGGCATGGGCATCGTCTATCTCGCCCGGGATGTCCTGCTCGACCGGGACGTGGCCATCAAGGTCCTCCCCACCCCGTTGGCCGGCAATCCTGCCGCACGGGAGCGCTTTCTCCGCGAAGCCCGGATGGCGGCCGGGCTCTCACACCCGCACATCGTCCCGATCCACCGGGTCGGCGAGGTCGGCGGCTTCGTCTTTTTCGTAATGAGCTATATCGAGGGGGAGTCGCTTGGTGAGCGGCTGCGATCCCGGGGGCCCCTCGCACCGGCGGACGCCACCCGATTGCTGCGCGAGGTGTCCTGGGCTCTCGCGTACGCCCACGGACGCGGCATCATCCACCGCGACGTCAAACCCGATAACATCCTGATCGAAGCCGGCAGCGGTCGCGCCCTGGTGACAGACTTCGGGATCGCACAGGCCGGCACCGGCTCCGCGGCAACCGACGGGCACCTGATCATGGGAACGGCGCGGTTCATGAGCCCGGAACAGGCGCTTGGGGACAGCCTCGACGGCCGGAGCGACATCTACGCGCTAGGCGTGGTCGGATTCCTGGCCCTGAGCGGGCGCCTCCCGTTCGAGGGGTCCGAACTCCCCGCCCTGCTGGTACAGCAGACCACCCGGGAGGCGCCGAGCTTGTCCACGATTGCGCCAGGGATGCCCGCAGCGCTCGCCGAGGCGATCGACCGCTGCCTCGCCCGCGACCCCGACGACCGATTCCCCGACGGCGAAGCCCTGGCTGCGGCATTGGCCCCGACCGCCGAGACCCGGCCCGCGCTCCCTCCGTCGCTGCGTGCCTGGCTTGGCGCCCGCAACCCGATGCTGGTGCCATATCTCGCCTGGGGCGGCCTCTTTGGAACCCTGACGCTCGCAAACCTGACGGTCTGGCTGCTCGGCCGTCGCCCGGACGGCCCGGCCGACATCGTGCTGCTCGCGGCGATCACCGCCGCTCCGCTGCTGCCGATCATCGGGTTTCACCTCAACCAGGCCCGCCGACAGTTCAAAGCCGGCTACTCGCTCGCCGACCTGCTTGCCGCGCTCGAGCTGGAACGGCGGGAACGCGACGAGACGGAAGCGGCGTCCCGAGCCGAGGGCGAACCTGGACTCCACCGGATCCTGCGCCTGGCGACGACCGCCGCCGCGACCTGGCTCGCCACCACGGTCGGGCTGGTGGCAGCCGGTGTCGTGCACGAGCGTGACCTCGGCATGATCTTCTTGCTGCTGCCGATGGGCGCCACGCTTCTGCTCGGCGCCGCCAGCAACGCACTGGATGTCCAGTTCATCCCGACCGGCCTGAGACGCTGGTGGCAGACGGGCGTTCGCGACCGGCTCTGGAACAGCCGATTGGGCCGCTGGTTTGCGAAGCAACTCGGCGCCCCGAAGGTGTCGCAGGCCGTCGGTGGCGGGGTCTTCCGCGCCACCGAAGCTGCGCTGGGAGTTGCCGCCGGCGATCTGTTTGCTGCGCTTCCCAAGCAATATCGCAACCAGCTTGCCGAGCTACCTGGCGTGGTAGCCGCTCTAGAGTCGCAAGCGGCGGCCGCTCGGGCTGATGTCGATGAGGTCGCGGCCTTGGTGGCCTCGCGCCCCGAAGACGCCGACGCCCTGGCCGTCCGCCGTTCCGCCGCCGCGGCTCGACTGGCCGAGAGTGTTGGCGCCCTGGAACGGGTCCGACTCGACCTGCTGCGGCTCCATGCCGGCACTACCGACCTGGCCCCGCTGACGACCCTGATCGACGCAGCCCGCCGGATTGGCGAGGGCGTCGACCGTCTCGTTGCCGCCCGGCGCGAGGCGGACGACGCCGTTCGGACGGATCCACCGGTCCAACCCTGAACCACGTCGGCCACCGACCAAGCCAGGCGTGATCCCTGGCACAACCCACCATCGCGTACCCCCAGAGAAGGACGATTCCGGCGCACGGACCGCGGCAGACCGCCCGCTCCAGCCGATCCTGTTGTGCCGTCCCAGGTGGAGCGAGCGATCATGAGAGCACTAGTCCCCGCAGCAGTACTGCCCCTGATGTTTGCCCTGACCGGATGCGGTGATACCAGCACGCCAAACGATCCGCCCAGCCCACCGCCCAGAACTCCTGCCGCCTTGGCCCTCGCTGCCGGTGACGCTCAGCAGGCCCCAGCGGGCAGCGCGGTCGCCATCGCACCGTCAGTCATGGTCCGGGACGGTCAGGGCCAGCCGCTGGCGGGTGTCACGGTTCAGTTCGCGGTCTCCGCCGGCGGTGGGCAGGTCGCCGGCGGCTCTCCGATAACGGATGCCTCTGGAGTTGCCAGCGTGACGAGCTGGGTCCTCGGGCCAAACGGCGACCAGCGGCTGTCGGCCCAGGTTGGTTCGCTGCCGGCAGTCGTCTTCGCAGCCAGCATTACTCCAGGAACAGGCATCCACACCGGCACCGTCGGATCCGGCGGGGGCACCGTCGCGATCGCTGAGCCGGGGCATCCCTACCATGGCCTGACGCTGACCATCCCGGCCGGCACCGCCGCAGCGAGCACCGACTGGCGCTTTCGGATCGACCCCTCGGCACCGGCGGTGACGTTACCGGCCGGCGCTTCCGTCGCTGGGCCGGTGCTCGAGATCTCCACCTCGCACGGCCGAGGAAACCGGCTGATGCAGCTGGAGGTACCGATCCCGGAAACGGCAGAGGGGCGCCTGTTCCTGGCCCTGCACGACCCGGCGCGCAACGTGATCGAGCTGCTGCCGACGGTCGCCCGAACCGCAACGTCCGTCGTCGTCGCGACCGCCCACCTCCGCGCCAGCCTGATTCAGGGCCCCGCCCCACTCCTGGCGCAAAGGTTTGCTGCCGCGTCGCTGGCCAGCGACGAGGTGGCGCGGCTGATCCCGATTGCCATCGACAACATGACGGACCTGCTCACCAACCTGGAGACGTTCACGGCCCTGATGAACCGCTGGCCAGTACGCGACCACGGCTCCGCAGCCTTTCCAGGAGGACACAGCACCGGGATTGCCGCGCTGGAAGCGGTTGCCACGATCCGA
>JAHBVU010000031.1 GCA_019637315.1 Gemmatimonadales bacterium | reverse complement strand
GCGGAAGGATCCGGGGGCTGATCCGTCCACGCCGACCGCTGTCGCCGCTTCAATGGAGCCGCATCCAAGTAGATGCGGAAGGCGGCCACGGGCGGGGTAAATGGAAGGGGTTGGTTCACGGGCTTCAATGGAGCCGCATCCAAGTAGATGCGGAAGGGCGCAATGCTCGCGATCTGTGCGAGGCGCAGCTGGCCGAGCTTCAATGGAGCCGCATCCAAGTAGATGCGGAAGGCCCCTGTCGTTGAAACGCCCCGACAGACCGGTGGCGTCAAGGCTTCAATGGAGCCGCATCCAAGTAGATGCGGAAGGCTTTGGAGGGCGGTTCTACGGAGCCGCCTACTTCGGGGCTTCAATGGAGCCGCATCCAAGTAGATGCGGAAGGTCCTGCGGCGGGATCGGTCACGGCCGCCTTCTTCCTGCTTCAATGGAGCCGCATCCAAGTAGATGCGGAAGGTGGTTAGTAGTTCATCACTTCCGAAATACGTTCTGGCTCGCTTCAATGGAGCCGCATCCAAGTAGATGCGGAAGGTACCGGGTAGGTAACCGGCAACCCGCTGCGGAGGACCTCGCTTCAATGGAGCCGCATCCAAGTAGATGCGGAAGGGGGCGTCGCGAGGAGGCGCGTCAGCGCGTGCTCATCGTGCTTCAATGGAGCCGCATCCAAGTAGATGCGGAAGGACGGCCACTACCTCGGGGTCGTCGGCGACGTCAACGGGCTTCAATGGAGCCGCATCCAAGTAGATGCGGAAGGATCCTGAAAGATGTTGGGGATGCCGTGCTCGATACCGCGCTTCAATGGAGCCGCATCCAAGTAGATGCGGAAGGCGAGTGGCAGGCGCTCAAGCATCAGCAGGCGGAGCCGCTTCAATGGAGCCGCATCCAAGTAGATGCGGAAGGTTCGATCGGCGGGGTCTATGACCCCCCGCGACCGCGAGCTTCAATGGAGCCGCATCCAAGTAGATGCGGAAGGCGGTCTGGTTCACCGCGCCGATGCTGGAGCGGGGCGTGCTTCAATGGAGCCGCATCCAAGTAGATGCGGAAGGTCGAGTCGGACGTGCAGCAGGTCCGCGAGCGGTACCAGCTTCAATGGAGCCGCATCCAAGTAGATGCGGAAGGCTGGCCGCCGCGCATCGGGACCAGCAGGCGTCGTTCGCGCTTCAATGGAGCCGCATCCAAGTAGATGCGGAAGGCGCCCTTAGCCTAACCCTAAGTGACAAGCCAAGATAGCAAGCGGCGCGCGCGGGGCGCCCTAAATCACGGCGCAGACCCCGAGCACCGAGCCAGGAACTAACGATGCAAGTACAAGTCCCGAAAGGAGTTCGCATACCCTCGCCCACTTCGCCACCACGCCGCTGCTCGCCCCGTCAAACAATGGTGGACCGCGCCGGAGGTTGATACGGGCGACCGACAACCTCCAGGGTGTTTTCCAACGGCCTGGACTCGCGGCCTAAGTCCACGAGCAGGCACTGATCCTCGACTTCGTTCACGACGTTGCGAATCCTACCCCGAAGAACGATCAGCTCCTGCGATGTCAGGTCCGCAAAGAACACACTGAACTGTACGTGATTCCCGTATCCAAGCAAGAGCTGGTAGAGCCGAGCACGGCGCTTGTCGTCCGACACGTCGTAACTGATCACGTATCGACGCCGCACGCTACCTCGTCCGGATTGGTACGTAGTCAGGAATATCCCCGCGCAACCACCGAGCGAGGAGGCGCGCCTGCAGCCGAACCACCGTCCGCCACGAACACCGATACTCGAAGACCGGGTGCGTCACCAGCTCGTCCATCCGACCCTCATAGGCGCGCAAGTAGTTCTTTCGACCCTGAGGCGTCAGAGCACACGCCGCTGCAGTCCGCTGGAAGGACTTCCCCGTCACCATGCCCGTGTTGATGGCGCTAATCACCGAGCTGTCGACGATCAGCGGTCTGAACTCCTCCATCAGGTCGAGCGCCAGCGCAGGACGTCCATGTCGAGGCTGATGGTAGATCCCCCACCATGGGTCGAGACCCTCAGCCAAGAGTGCAACCGTACATTCTTTGACGAGAACCGCGTATCCGAACGACAGAAGGGCGTTGACTGGGTCGGTCGGAGGCCGACGGTTCCGCCCCTCGAAATCGAGCTCCGCCTCGAAGTCACGCGGTCGCAACAGCTCCGCAAACCGACTGAAGTACTTTGCCGCCGTCGCGCCCTCGAGCCCAAGCAGCTCGTCCCGCGTCGCAGCCGAGGGAACCCGGCTGAGATACATGGACATCTCCTTGAGCGTCAGCACCGGGCGCGGGCGAACGTTGCGCCCGAGGAGGGTTCGCTGATTCAGGCCCTTTCCCAGCACGATGGCCTTTGCCAACGTCAGTGCACGGACAGGATCTCCCGCCGCGGCGTACTGCGCAGCGCGATCGTAGGCGTTCCGAAGCGTTATGCCAGTGGTGGTGCCGTAGAACCAATGCCCGGTTGACAGATGTACCACCGGGATGCCCGACTCGCACAGCAGGTGAAGGCACTGCGCCGTCACCGACACGTTGCCCATGAGCACGACCTGCGAGATGTCCTTCAGGCGAGCCTCGCTGAGGACCACGTTCTCTTTGGAAATGATCAGCCGCTCGCCGCGCTTACCCACCCGAGCCCCCTGTTCCTGGATGTACAGGGGCATGGCATGGACGCGGGGCGGGAAGAACCGACGAACCGCGACACCTTCGGCCTCGCTGCTCTCATCAGACCCACCCGACCGGGCCGACGACGCATCGGGGCGCTTCAGCGCAAGGGTCTCATCAGGAAGGCAGATCCCCGCAAGCGAGCAGCCGTTGCACTTCGGGCTATCGTCCAGGGGTGGCGGAATAGCCCTGGTCCGAGCCACCTCTCGTGCTTGCTGGATGAGTTCGTGTGTCCGCTGCTCGAGCGACGCTGTGAGCGGGATCGTGACGCGGCTCCGGGAGCCGGCGAAGTACAGAATACCCGTATCGCAGCGGTAACCGTGCTCACGAAGCAACAAGCCCTGCGCCATGAGCTGGACTCGCTCCGGCTCCCAGCTCCTGTCCGGGTTCTGAGGCACCCGTCCCCGTTTCGTATCGACGGGAACAGCAGCATCTCCGGCCGCCTCGACCAAGTCGAGTTTGGCGGTGAGGCCCAACCCAAGACTGCCCAGGCTGACGGACCGAACAACGACAGGCTCGTCGTCCCCGTCGTCAGATGCTCCTTCGGTATGGTCTGGATCGGGAAGGAGCTGGTCAGTGCGGTCGACCCTTCGATGGGCTTCACGCCCCTCGAGGGTAAACTCGTTGTCTTCCCACCGACCCTCCACGTGCATCAGATAGAACAGGCGAGGGCAGTAGGCAAACTCATTCAACATTCTGACGGGAAGAAGCTCGACACCCGCTTCCTCCGAAGGCGGCGCTGCATCGTCGCGAAGCATAGCCTCCGACCCCGGTTGACCGATTATTACCGTTATCGGCTGCCACGCGGCGAAACTCAAGCAACCAACGGCGTTTCTGGTCTGCCACGACTGCATGTATGTTGATTGATGGCGGTTCCCGCTCGCGCCTGACCGATCATACCTCGGACCAAACACCATATGACGACGACCAGACAGACGATCGCCACGATCGCGCTCGCCCTCGTGGCGGCCTCCGCAACCCAGGCACAGGCCCGGGCCCAGGCCCAAGCACCCGCCGATACCGGGTGGGACGTCACCAAGCCACGAGGTCAGACGAGGACAGTCGATTTCACCGTTTCCGAGGGCACCTGGACGTCGATCGACGTCGCCCCCGACCGGCAATGGCTCGTCTTCGACCTCGTCGGCAGCATCTACAAGCTCCCGATCGCCGGCGGCAATGCGGAGAACCTGACAGCCGCGAGCGGCATCGCGGTCAATTCGCATCCGCGCATCTCGCCGGACGGGAAGCAGATCGCGTTCATTTCCGATCGCGGCGGACAGGCCAATCTCTGGATCATGGACGCGGACGGACAGAACCCGCGGGCCGTAGTCACCGACCCGAGCGCGGTGATGCGGTCGCCGGTCTGGACCGCCGATGGTCAGTACCTGATCGTGGTGAGCTCACCGAACCTCTTCGGCCGCTCCCTCATGATGTACCACCGCAACGGGGGCCGCGGCATCGAGCTGGTCAAGGGCGACCCCGGACGAATGCCGTCCCGCCCCGTGATCTCGGCCGACGGACGCTACCTCTACTATGACGTCTATACCGCGCGCCCAACCGGGGTCTGGGGTCAGGACGATGTGCTGAAGGGCGCCGTGCAGATCCACCGGTATGACCTGCGAACCGGCGAGGTGCGCCCGATCACCGCCGGCGAGGCGGGTCAGCAGGACCGCGGCACCAGCGGCGGCGCCTATGCCGCCGAGCCCAGCCCGGACGGCCGCTACCTCGCGTTCATTCGTCGAGTGCCAGGCGGCACGCTCGAGTATAAAGGTCAGCGCTTCGGCCCACGCTCGGCGCTCTGGATTCGCGACCTCCAATCGGGCGGCGAACGCCTCGCCATGGATCCGGTCGAGATGGACCTCGCCGAGGAGAGCATTCCCGTCAACGGCACCTATCCCGGATACCGCTGGACCGCCGACAACCGCATTGTGATTCACCAGGGCGGCAAGATTCGACAACTCGACGTCGCGACGGGCGGAGTCAGCACGATTCCGTTCACCGCCCGGGTCCAGCGAACCATGTCGGAGCAGATCTGGGTCAAGAACAAGCTGTCGGACGGCGCCTTCGACGTTCGGTTCATTCGCTGGGCCAGCGCGTCACCCGACGGCAAGCGTCTCGCCTTCCAGGCGCTGGGTCGGATCTACCTGATGGACCTGCCAGGCGGCACGCCCCGTCGGCTCACGCCGAGCGACTTCCAGCCGCTCGAGTTCCAGCCCGCCTGGTCTCCCGACGGGCAGTCGATTGCCTTCACGACGGTGGATGACACCAATCGCGGCGGTCTCTGGCGTATCGCAGCAAGCGGTGGCGCTCCCGAGCGCCTCACACCCGAGCCCGGCGAGTACCTCAATCCAGCCTGGACCCTCGACGGGCGCGAGATCATCGTTGCGCGCGGCTCGGGCGCCACGGCACGCGCCTCGACCCTGGGACGCAACCCGTACTTCGACCTGATCCGGATCCCGGCGCACGGCGGGGCCGAGACCAGCATCGTCCAGGTTGCCGGATCGGGTGCGCAGCTGCGGCCAACGATGGGCAACGACGGCCGGGTCTACTACGCGGTCTCCAAGGGGTTCGGCGCCGACGGTTCTGGCGTCGAGGTTGCCTCGATCCGGCTCGACGGCACCGACCGGCGCGTCGTGGCCAACGTGCGCCATGCCGATGACGCCGCGGTGTCTCCCGACGGCCAGTGGATTGCCTTCAAGCAGGGCAGCAACGTCTATCTCGCGCCGATTCCTCCCGGCGGCTCGGGCCACCAGACTCCGTTGATCGCCAAGGCCGGCGGCACCTTCACTTCCAAGCCGCTCACGACCACCGGCGGGCTCTTCCCCAGGTGGCGGAACGCCACGACGCTCGACTATGCCAGCGCCGACCGATTCTTCGCACACAACACAGGCTCTGGACGCACCGACACGGTGACCGTCAAGCTCACCGCCAACCGCGCCATCGCAAGCGGGACGGTCGCGTTGACGGGCGCCCGCATCGTCACGCTCGACAAGAGCCGCGTGATCGACCGCGGCACCGTGGTCGTGCGCAACGGGCGGATCAGCTGCATCGGCGAATGCTCGACGGCCGGCGCCGATCGGGTGGTCGACGTGGCCGGCAAAACGATCATCCCGGGCTGGATCGATACCCACGCTCATCATCATCGTGAGCACCTGGGCATGATGCCGCGCCAGAACTTCGAGAGCGCGATCTACCTGGCGTACGGCGTCACGACGACGAGCGACCCTTCGACCTCATCCACCGCCGCGTTTCCGACCGCCGAGATGATCGAAGCGGGCGTGATGATCGGCCCGCGCGTCTTCAGTGTCTCGGAAGCGCTGACCAACGGCGACTCCCCCGGCACCAACGACGTGACGAGCTTGCAGGTGGCGCTCAACGAGATCAGGCGACGGCAGTCATGGGGCGCGGTGATGCTGAAGCAGTACCTCCAGCCGACCCGACGACAGCGGCAGTGGTCGGTCGAGGCTGCGCGGCAGCTGGGCATGCGCGCCACGGCGGAGGGCAGCGCGGACGTGACGCACAAGATCGGGATGGTGATGGACGGGCACACCGGCGGTGAGCACGTCACGGTCCACGCGCCCCTCTATGCCGACCTGACGACGTTCTTCGGCAAGTCACGCTATGTCTACGCCCACACGCCGCTGGTCAGCGGCTATGGCGCCTGGAACGAGGAGTACTTCTGGCAGGAGAGCCCGATCTGGCTCGACGCGAAACAGCAGCACTGGATTCCCTGGCGCCAGCTGATTCCCCACACTCGGCGGTTCATCACCCGGCCGGTGACCGATTACTCGAAGGACATCATGGCGCAGCAGATTGCCGACATCGTCGCCGCCGGCGGCTACTCGTCGGTCGGTTCGCACGGCCAGCAGCCCGGGCTCGGTTCGCACTGGGATGTCTGGATGCTGGCCAAGGCGGCCGGCGCCATGACCGCACTCGAGGTCGCCAGTCTTCACGGCGCCATTTTCCTCGGCATGGAGGATGACCTGGGCTCGATCTCGGTCGGCAAGCTGGGCGACCTGATGGTGCTGGATGGCAACCCGCTCGACGACATCCGCAATACTGCCGGCATCCGTTACGTCATGAAGGCCGGCACGCTCTACGACGCGATGTCGCTCGACGAAGTCTGGCCGACCCAGCGCCGCTATGGCGACAGCTACTGGGTGGTGCCCGAGATGTATCGACAGGACACCAAACCGGTCGACACCTGGGATCGACCCCGTTGAGCTGACGCAGCTACCCCAAGACAGAGCGCCCGGACGCGAGGATGCGTCCGGGCGCTCGTGCTTCGAGGCAACAGCTCAGGCGCCCCAGATCTCCTTCGCGTACCGAAGGTAGTTCTGGCCGAGAATCTTCTCGATTGCTGCGGAGTTGAAGCCGGCCTTCTCGAGAGCGCGGTGAAGATTCCGGAACTGTTCCGGACCGGTCAGCCCGCGCGCATACGGCAGTACCTCGGGGTCCTCGCCAATCGCCGCGCTGCCGGCGGCAACCCGGCGGCGCACGAAGTTCCCCCAGTAAGCGCGCGCAGCCGCCTGATCCTTGGTTTCGACAATGCCGTAGTCGCTGCCGATTCCGACATGATCGATGCCACAGACTTTGACGGCATGCCGGATGTGCGCAACGACATCGTCCGTCGTAGCCTCTCGCCCCATGGCTACGAACATCACGAAATAGATTCCGATGAAGCCACCGCGATCGGCCACCAGCTTGAGTTCTTCGTCGGTCTTGTTGCGGGGATAGTCGACCAGCGCCTTGCAGCCGGTGTGACTGATAGCAATCGGCGCCTTCGACGCTCGGGCGGCGTCGAGGCAGATCTGCCGCCCGCTGTGTGACAGGTCGACCATCACGCGGCACTCATTGAGACGGGCAACCGCCTCTCGCCCGAATGGAGTGAGGCCAGGATCGCCCGGAGCCATCGAACCGCCGCCGAGCTGGTTGAGCGAGTTGTAGGTCAGCTGAATGCTCCGAACGCCCAGATTGGCAAAGATGTCGACCCGATCGACCTTGTCGCCCAGCATTGCGGCGTTCTGGAAACCGTAGATGATCCCAACCTTCTTCTCGGCTTTGGCTCGTCGGATGTCCTCGGTCGTCAGCACCGTCAGGAAATCGTTCGAATGCTCTCGTACAAATGCGTTGTACCGGCCAATGGCCGCGACGGTTGCTTCGAAGTCGGGACCGGAGGCGACCGTCATGTTGAGCGCCGTCATGCCGGACGCCTTGGCTGCCGCCCGAGCTTCCGCTGTCCCGAGGGTTGGCGGCACCGGCGGAGGAGAGCCGTATCCGTCATTCAGACCGCCCAGTGCGTTGACGACTATCATCCGGGCGAGCGGATCGGATGACTGCAGGGCGAGGGCATCAGCCTGTCCTGGATACAGCCCGGCAATGGCCCGCGAAGCCGGCAGGACACCCAAGGCAGCGGCGGACGATGACCACAGAAACGAACGGCGATTGACCATAGTGGCAACTCCGGGTGGGAACGCGTTCCAAGAACGACGAAGCGGACGCCGGAGAGAATATCACGACGTCCGCCTCATTGCTACGACCCGGAGGGTCGCCGGTCCGCCAAACGTCCTCTATTGAGCGCGAATCACCACGCCAGGATCGATCCGCGCGGCACGCAACGCCGGAATCCAGCAGGCGATCAGTCCGATCACCGCCATCAGGAGCGCGACGCCAAGCAAGGTCGAGGGATCGTGAGGCGCCACGCCGTAGAGCAGCCCCTGGATCAGGCGGGTCGCCAGCAGCGATCCGATCAGGCCGAGCGCCAGACCCAACCCGAGGAGAATGCCACCCTCCGAGATGATCATCCGCTGGACCCGACCGCTGTCGGCGCCGAGGCTCATGCGAATCCCGATTTCCCGGGTGCGGGCACTGACGGAAAAGGCCAGCACACCCGCAATACCGACTGCAGCAATCAGCACCGCGAGCGCACCGAAGGCGGCCACGAGCGTCGCATTGAGCCGCCGAGGAGCCACGCGTTCTCCCTTGAGCTCTGCCACGGTCCGAACATTCTCGATCGGGGCCCGCGGCGCGATCTTGCGCACCAACTGGGTTGCGGCTGGCGCCATGGTGGCCGCGTCGCCGCGGGCGCGAATCACGAGCCCGCCGCCGAAGATCCCCTGCGCCAGCGGCTGGAAGAGCACCGGCCGCGAACCGCCGTCGAGCCCGTCGTCCTTGGTGTCGGCCACCACACCGACCACGGTGCGCCAGTCGCCGCTCACCGGAATGAACCGCAGCACATCGCCGGTCCACGCCACCCGGCGACCGATCGGATCGAGCCCGGGAAAGAGCCGATCGGCCAGCGTCTTGTTGATGATCACCACCATCGCGGTGCCCTGCCCGTCGGTTGCATCGAACGCACGTCCGGCAATGATTGGCACGCCGGCGGCCCGGAAGAACTCCGGGCTGGCGGTCCGATAGTCGGCGCGCGGCATCGGCTCGTCGGGTGCGATTTCGCGACCCTCCGCTTTGACCTCGAGCTGGAAGCTGTTGGCCAGCGGCATGGTCGACCCCACCCCGACCTCCATCACACCCGGAATGCCCGACAACTCGGCCTGCATCCGCTGATAGAGTGCGACCTGATCGGCCGGACTTCGGCCCGCCTCGTCGACCGCCACCTGCATGGTGAGCACTTCGTTACCCGCATCGAACCCGGTATCGACCTCTGCGAGGCGCAGCATCGACCGTGTCAGCAGGCCGGCGCCGGTCAGCAGGATGACCGAGACTGCTACCTGCGCAACAACGAGCGCTCGCTGCAACCGCTGACGCCCGCGCCCGGCCGACGATTTTCCGGCCCCGGCCAGGGTGGCAGCCAGGACTCGCTCCTTGACCAGCCCCGGCGCGTACGAGAGCAGCAGCGCCACCACGACGGCCAGCGCCAGCGTAAAACCCAGGACTGCGAGGTCGACCCGGATCTCACCCGCGCGCGGCGAGGAGCGCGCCACCAGTGATGCCAGCATGCCCACACCGCCAAACGCCACCAGCAGACCAACCAGGCTGCCGGCCAGCACCAGGAGGCCATTCTCCACCAGCAGCAACTGACGCAGCTTGGCCGTTCCGGCACCCAGCGCCGTATGCACCACCAGCTCGTGCTCGCGCCGCACTCCGCGCATCAGGGTCAGATTCGCCACGTTGGCGCAGGCAATGATCAGCACGAATGCCGCGGCGCCCATCAGCAGCCAGAGTGTCAGCCGGGCCCGCTCACCAAGCACCTCCTTGAGCGGCGTGACCGTGACGGTGTAGTTCGACGCCGCGTCGTAAGCATCGGGGTGATCGATCTGGACCCGCTTGCGGATGTCGGCCACCTCGCCTCGTGCCTGCGCCAGCGTGGCGCCGGGCGCCAGCCGGGCAACCATCTCGGTCATCCGGTGGGTCCGGCCATGCACCATGGTGGCGCTGGTATGGTGCTCGCTGATGACCATGTTCATCAGCACATCCATCCGATTCGGAAAGTTCGGCGCCGATTGGACCACCCCGATCACGGTGACCGCCCGGTTGTCGACCAGCACCGTCTTGCCGACGATGCTGCTGTCGCCCCGAAAGCGATTGAGCCAGTACTCGTGGGTGAGCACCATCACGGGCGGCACGCCGGTGCCGTCGTCCTCGGGCGTCGTCAGCCGACCGAGCACCGGCTTGAGACCCATGACACTGAAATAGTTCCCGGTGACCAGGCCGACATTGATCCTGACCGCGTCGTCAGTGCCCTGCAGCGTATAGGTCATGCCCGAATACTCGGCGATGCCCTCGAAGCTCTTGGCGCCGTCCCGGAAATCGAGAATCTCAGGCACCGAGAACGCGATATTCTCGGCACCCAGCCCGTCAGCCGATTGGCGCAGATACACCAGCCGGTCGCCGTCCTGATGGGGCAGCGGCTTGAGCAGCACGGCCCGGACGACCGAGAAGATCGCGGTGTTGGCACCGATGCCGAGCCCCAGAGTCAGGATCACGGCCAGAGAAAAACCGGGGGATCGCAGGAGGGACCTGACGGCGTACCGAATATCACTGAGCATCTAACGACGACCCTCGAGATGTGTGGATGTGCTGAACCTGCCGAGCCGAGTCTGGCGTCCGCCTCAGTCGCCTGAGGTGATGGGGGTGCGGTTCGATACCAAGGGTGCCCTTCGAGAAGGGTCGTTCGGTATTTGTTCGGCTCACGACAGAACCTATCGCCTGAATCAAGGGTCCGCAACGGGAGCCAGCCGTCTGATTGGACGGGGCCGGTCCGCGGCGGGGTTGCCGCCCGGATCGAACCCCACCCAGACCACCGGGGAGACGCCTTTCAAACCCTTATGAAAAAATAACTTACGCCGCAGAGCCATGGTTGCTACCGGGCCCCGATGGCGACTATATTTCTCCGCTTTGGCAGCCCAGGTCCGGGCGGCCTCAAATCTCTTCCCGAACACCCGAGTCTCATGACCGCACCTCATTCGCGCGAGCGGATTCTTCCGCGCACGATCGAAGAGGAGATGAGGCAGAGCTTCATCAACTATTCGATGAGCGTGATCGTCTCGCGCGCCCTGCCGGACGTGCGCGACGGTTTGAAGCCGGTACACCGCCGGATCCTGAATGCGATGAACGAGCTGGGCCTGGTGCCCGGCCGTCCTTACAAGAAATCGGCAACCGTCGTCGGCGAAGTGCTGGGTAAGTATCACCCGCACGGCGACTCCCCGGTGTACGATGCCTTGGTCCGCATGGTCCAGGACTTTTCGCTGCGCTACCCCCTGGTTGATGGGCAGGGCAACTTCGGTTCCGTCGACGGCGATCCTGCCGCAGCCTATCGGTACACCGAAGCGAAGCTGACCAGAATTGCGGTGACGCTGCTCGAGGACATCGACAAGAACACGGTCGCGTTTCAGCCGAACTTCGACGATCGGCTGCAGGAACCGACCGTGCTGCCGTCGAAGATTCCGAACCTCCTGGTCAACGGTTCGAGCGGTATCGCGGTCGGCATGGCGACCAACATCCCGCCGCACAATCTGCGCGAAGTCTGCAAAGCCATCGAGGTGCTGGTCGACAATCCTGAGGCGACGATCCAGGATCTCACCAGGCACATCACGGGCCCGGACTTCCCGACGGGCGGATACATCTACGGCGTACAGGGCATTCGCGAGGCCTACGAAACCGGCCGCGGCAAGGTCGTGATGCGGGCGCGGGCGCAGATCGAGGAGAAGGAGTCCTCGGGCCGAACCGCGATCGTGGTGACCGAGCTACCCTATCAGGTCAACAAAGCCACCCTGGCCAAGGACATTGCCCAGCTGGCGGTTGACAAGAAGATCGAAGGCATCTCGGCGGTGCGCGACGAGTCCGACCGCGACGGCATGCGCCTGGTCATCGAACTCAAGCGCGATGCGATGGCCCATGTGGTGCTGAACCAGCTTTACAAGCACACCTCGATGCAGTCGACCTTCGGGGTCATCAATCTCGCGCTGGTCGGCGGCCAGCCGCGGGTGATGAACCTGAAGGAAATGCTGCAGCATTACATCAGCCATCGCCACGAGATCATCGTTCGGCGGACCCAGTTCGACCTCGATCAGGCCAAGGCGCGGGAACACATCCTGGAAGGTCTCAAGATCGCCGTCGACAACATCGACGAGGTCGTGAGCATCATCAGGAGCTCGAAGGACGTCGACGACGCCGACGACCGGCTGCGCAAGCGCTTCAAGCTTTCCGAGAAGCAGAGCGAAGCGATCCTCAACATGCGGCTCGCCAAGCTGACCGGCCTCGAGATCGAGAAGCTCGAAGCCGAGCTTGCCGAAGTGCGGGCGATCATCGCGGAGTTGGAGTCGATCCTGGCGTCCGTCGAGAAGCGGATGCAGATCCTCAAAGACGAGATGGCGGAAGTCGCCGAGACCTTCGGAGACGACCGCCGCACCGAGATCATTCCCGATCAGAGCGACTTCTCGATCGAGGATCTGATCGTCGAAGAGGACATGGTCATCACCATCTCGCACACCGGATACATCAAGCGGACCCCGGTGTCGACCTATCGGCGGCAGCGGCGGGGCGGCAAGGGCCTGACCGGTGCCACGACCAAGGAAGATGACTGGATCGAGCACCTCTTCATCGCGAGCACGCACGACTACGTGATGTTCTTCTCGAACCAGGGCCAGGTCTACTGGCTCAAGGTCCACGAGATTCCGCAGGGTGGGCGCGCCACCCGGGGCAAGCCGATCATCCAGTGCATTGCGATTCGTCCGGACGAGCAGATCACCGCTCTGGTACCGGTACGCGAGTTCAGCGACAACCGCTGGCTGATCTTTGCCACCCGTCAGGGCACGGTGAAGAAGTCGGTCCTGTCCGACTACGGCAATCCGCGCGCAAACGGCATCATCGCCATCAATATCGAAGAGGGCGATGAACTGATCGACGTCCAGCTGACTGACGGCAACAACGACATCGTGCTGGCAACCAAGGATGGCATGAGCATCCGCTTCCATGAGAGCGATGTTCGCCAGATGGGGCGGGCCACGGCCGGCGTGAAAGGCATCGAACTCGGCAAGGACGATCGAGTCATCGGCATGGTGGTGATCCGCCGCGATGCCACCCTGCTCGTGGTCAGTGAGAAGGGCTTCGGCAAGCGTTCTGAATTGACGGAGTACCGGGTCCAGAAGCGCGGCGGCAAGGGCATCATCACCTTCCACAACACCGACAAGACCGGTGACTGTGTCGCGCTCAAAGAGGTGCAGCCGGACGACGAGCTGATGATGATTACCCGCGTCGGTGTGATCATCCGCCTCCCGGTCGACGGCATCCGTGTCATCGGCCGCAATACCCAGGGCGTCCGCGTCATGAACCTGGACGCTGGTGACACGATCGTGGGGGTGGCACGCGTCGTGAAGGAAGACGAGTCCGAGACCGAAGCGAACGAACCGGCCCAGGCGCCGGAATAATCAACGGAGCTCCATGCCCACGACAGCCTTACCGACCATCTCGCGCGAGGATCTTGCCCGGACGCAAGCCGCGCTGAGCTCGATCGCAGTGCGGACTCCGCTCGTCGAATCTGCCGCGCTGTCGCGACAGTTCGGCGTTCCGGTGCGCGTCAAGTGCGAACACCATCAGCCGATCGGTGCTTTCAAGATCCGAGGAGCCTACACGGCCATCTCGCGGTTGCCGGAGGAGCAGCGAGCCCGGGGCATCATCACCCACTCGAGCGGCAACCATGGCCAGGCGGTTGCCTATGTTGCCAAGCACTACGGCGTCAAAGCAGTCATCGTGATGCCCGAGACGGCGCCGGCCGTCAAGGTGGAAGGGATCCGGCGTCACGGCGCCGAAATCGTCTTCACGACCAAGAAGGAGCGTGAGCAGCGGGCCAAGGACCTGATCGACCAGCACGGCTATGTGTTCGTCGCACCATACGACAACGTCGATGTCATCATGGGACAGGGCACCTGCGCCTATGAGATCTTCGAGGACCAGCCGGAAACGACGCTCCTGATCTCGCCGGTCGGTGGCGGCGGGATGATCGCGGGCACCTGCGCTGCGGTCGCCGCGATCAAGCCCTCGGCTGCGGTTTACGGCGTCGAGCCGGCCAGCTCGCCCAAGCTCCGCGCCGCCCTCGATGCCGGGCATCCGGTGCCCTTCGAGCCGGTCGAGACGCTGGCCGATGGTCTGGTTCCGCCGGCTCTCGGCAGCATTACGCTCGAGTACATCAAGCCGGTCGTCAAAGACGCGATTGCGCTGTCCGAAGGGGAGATCGGCGCCGGGGTCCGCTTTCTTTTCCGCTCGATGGGTCTCAAGGTGGAGCCCTCGGGAGCAACCTCGGTTGCGGCCATCCTGGCCGGCAAGATCAAACCGACCGGACCTACCGCCTGCATTCTGACCGGAGGGAATGTCGACCCCGCCGTGTTTGCGCGGCTGGTTGGCTGAGCCGCGATGTCCACGCCGGCGTCGCACGTTCTGATCGTTGACGACGACCAGCCTCTCAATCGGTCGCTCTCCTCCATTCTCGGCGCTGAGGGGTACCGGATCTCCAGCCGGTACTCTGCGGCGGGACTGATCGACTACCTCGACCGCAATCCGGTCGACCTCATCATCCTCGATATCGGCCTGCCTGGCGTCGACGGCCTGTCCGCGCTCGACACCATCAAGCGTCACGAACAGCATCGCGACCTGCCTATCCTGGTGCTGTCGGGGTCGCCCCCCGGCGAGGCCTCGGTCGAAGCGTTAGGCCTGGGCGCCGCCGACTTCGTGACCAAGCCTTTCCGACTGGACGACTTCCTGGCCCGCATCCGCGCTCATCTGCGCGCCAGCCAGGCGCTGACCGAGGCCCGGAACCAGGCCCGCAGTGACACCGAGTTGATCAGCCTGATCACTGAGGTGTCCGCAGCGGCCACTCCCGCTGAGATCTTTACCATCCTGGTGCGACGCATTGCGACCGGCCTGTCGATCTCGCGCTGCTCGATCGTGCTCGATGACGAGAATGGCGAAACGGCCACCGTCGTCGCGTCATCAGAAACACCCAACCTCCGGCACCTGACCATCGACCTGCGGCGCTACCCGGAGCTCGAAACGGCTATCTCAAGCGGTGCCCCGCTCCTCTGCGGCGACGTGCGCAACGACCCGCTCTTCGCATCGGTGCGTGAGCTCTGGCGCGTGGAAGGCCGCACCGTGCCGACGACCTCGGTGGCCGTGGTGCCCTTCCAGGTCCGCAACCGACCGGCAGCCTTCTTCCTGCGCACGACCGGCACCGACGCACGGCTTGGTGACGCCGACCTCCGCTTTGCCGCCCGAGTCATGGAAGCCGCGACTCCGCTCATCTTCCGGGCCTACGATTTCGAAGAGGCGCTGCGACGCCAGGACGAGATGAAGCAGCTGGCGGAAACCGATCCGCTCACCTCGCTCTACAACCGGCGGGCCCTCCGGGAACGGCTCGATCGCGAGCTGGCACGGACTCAGCGTCAGAACACGGTCCTCTCGTGCCTGATGCTCGACATCGACCACTTCAAGCGGCTCAACGACACCTTTGGTCACGAGCTCGGCGATCGGGTGCTGATTCAGCTGTCCGATCTGTTGCGTCGGGAGCAGCGCGCCATGGACGTCCTGGCACGCCTCGGCGGTGAAGAGTTCATCGTGCTGTTGCCCGAGACCGGCATTCGCGGTGCGCGGATCTACGCCGAACGCATTCTTCGCAAGGTCAACGCGGCCACGCTCGGTACGCCCGAGTATCCCGTCCAGATCACCGTCAGTATCGGGATCGCCACCGTGCCGGACGAGCGCGTCACCGACTCGGACTCGCTGCTTCGCCTGGCCGATGCCAATCTGCTGCGAGCCAAAGCAGACGGGCGGAATCGGTACCGGGATTGAACCATGAGCAGCCTGCGCTGCCCCCGTTGCGGCACCGGCTACGATGCGCCGGCTCGCTTCTGCATGAAGGACGGGTTTCCACTCATCGCCGATGGCGGCGAAAGCGTGGTCCGTCCGTCACCCAGTCGACGGGCCAGCAACCTCAGGCTCGAGCGCCCCACCGCAAGCGAGCCGGCCTCGGCGCTGCAGGGCCGCATCATCGACGGTCGCTATGCCATCGAACGGCGGGTGGGCGAGGGCGGGATGGCGTACGTCTATCGGGCCGTCGACCGTGAGACGAATCAGGCCGTCGCGGTCAAGGTGCTGATGTCGCGCCTGGCCAATGACCCGGAGTCGGTGGCCCGCCTCAAGCGGGAAGCCCAGCTGGCCCTCAAGCTCAACCACCCGAACGTCTGCGGCCTGCTGGCCTACGGAGAAGCGAACACGCTGCCCTACCTCGTGATGCCCTTCCTGGAGGGCGAAACCCTGGCGGCCCGAGAGAATCGGACCGGACCGATGCCAGCTGCGCAGGCGGTACCGATCCTGGTACAACTTGCCCACGGACTCCAGCACGCCCACGACCAAGGCATCCTGCATCGCGACCTCAAACCCGAGAACGTGATGCTGGTGCCGGAAGCCAGCCGGGAACGCGCCGTCGTCATGGACTTCGGACTGGCCAAAGAACGAATCGCGGGTGGCGAGATCTCCAAGCTCACGGCCACCGGCATCGTGCTCGGCACCCCGGAGTTCATGAGCCCCGAGCAGATCCGCGGAAAAACGATCGACCACCGAAGCGATATCTTTGCGCTCGCAGTGCTGGCCTTTGAGCTGCTGACCGGCGAGTTGCCGTTCGATGGGACCAACGCGCAGGAAACCATGCTCAACCACCTGACCGGTAAGCCAAGGCGGCTCCGCAGCGTTTACCCGGGCGCTTCCGAGCAGCTCGAGCAGGTCATCGGGAAAGCCATGGAACACGACCCGGCCGCTCGCTTCCCCTCGATGCGGGAATTTGCCGATGCCCTTGCAACCACCACCCGAGGACGCCATTAGATTCCAGACGGCAGCATCCATCGAAAGGCAAGGATTACCATGCCGGGTATCCGAGGACGTTGCATTCGCTTTGTTGTACTAGCAGCATTTCTGGGAACGTCCGTTGATGCGTGGGCTTGCCGCCTGTGACGGGGAAGAACCATTGTGGACGCCACGAGCGACAAATCCGACGATCATAGCTTGACGCAGCTGGCGCTGACCCTACCCTAGCGACCATAGGCAAGGAATTGCCGTTCCTTGCACTTGAAAGTCAGCAAGAAGCATGCAGCTTTGACCTAGAATGAGCACCTAGCATCCTGCATGGCACGAACCGCTCCGCCCCTTTCAGAATCGAGTCCACCCATGCATCGTCCCGCAATCCATTCCCTTTGGGCAATCGCGGCATTGGCACTTGCGGGCTGCACCGACGACGCCCTCGCACCCCAACCTGCTCAGAAGAACGAGGAGTTTACAGCTCCGTTATTCGCACGAGGAGATACTGACACCGAGTACAAAGATCGGTACATCGTAGTTCTCAATG
>JAHBVU010000030.1 GCA_019637315.1 Gemmatimonadales bacterium | reverse complement strand
GAGGTGATCGAAGGTCCGCTGATGGACGGCATGAACGTCGTCGGCGATCTCTTCGGTGCCGGCAAGATGTTCCTGCCCCAGGTCGTCAAGAGCGCCCGGGTCATGAAAAAGGCGGTCGCTTACCTGATTCCGTTCATCGAGGCGGAGAAGAGCGAGGGACAGCGCGCCAAAGGCAAGGTCCTGCTCGCGACGGTCAAGGGCGATGTTCATGACATCGGCAAGAACATCGTTGGGGTCGTCTTGCAGTGCAATAACTTCGAAGTGATCGATCTCGGCGTGATGGTCCCTTCACCCAGGATCCTGGAAACGGCGGTCAAGGAAGGCGTCGATTTGATCGGGCTGTCAGGCCTCATCACGCCTTCGCTGGAAGAGATGTGCCTGGTCGCCGGCGAGATGGAGCGGCAGGGATTTTCCCTGCCGCTCCTGATCGGCGGCGCAACGACTTCGAAGGCCCACACGGCAGTCAAGATCGAGCCCTGCTATTCCGGCCCGGTGATTCACGTGCTCGACGCCTCTCGCGCCGTCGGGGTTGCCGGCAGCCTGGTAAGCGACACGCTCAAGACGGACCTGGTGAAGAACACGCGTACGGAGTATGCCGGGATCCGCACGGCGCGGGCCGGCAAGAGCGAGGGCGACAAGGCCATTACGCTCGAGGAAGCCCGAGCCAACCGCCTGGTGCTCGACCTGACCGTGCCTGTTCCCCGCCCGAGCTTTCTCGGCGTGCGCGCCTTCGACAGCTTTCCGCTTGCCACGCTGGTCGAGCGAATCGACTGGACCCCATTCTTCCAGACCTGGGAGCTGGCCGGGCACTACCCCACAATCCTGTCCGACCCCGTAGTCGGACGCACAGCAAGAGACCTGTTTCGCGACGCCGGCACCCTGCTCGACCGAATCGTGGCCGACGGTCTGCTGACCGCGCGCGGCGTGGTGGGCTTCTGGCCGGCCAACGCCACGGGCGATGATATCGAGCTCTATGCGGACGAGTCCGGGACGGCGACCACGGCAACGATTCGCACCCTTCGCCAGCAGCACCGCAAGAGCGGCAGCCGGCCCAACCTGGCCCTGGCTGATTTCGTCGCGCCGAAAGCCACCGGGCTGCGCGATTATGTCGGCGGCTTTGCCGTCACCGCGGGGATCGGGCTCGAACCGATCGTCGCCGAGTTCGAGCGCGACCACGACGACTATCGGGCCATCATGGCCAAAGCCCTCGCCGACCGACTGGCGGAAGCCTTCGCCGAGACGATGCACGAGCTGGTTCGTCGCGAGCTGTGGGGATACGCACCTGCCGAGACCCTGAGCAACGAGGATCTGATCCGGGAGAAGTATCAGGGCATTCGCCCGGCGCCCGGCTACCCTGCGTGCCCGGAGCACACCGAGAAGGGCACCCTGTTCGAGCTGCTCGATGCGCCGACGAACGCGGGAATCGAGCTGACCGAAAGCTTTGCGATGTACCCGACCGCAGCAGTCAGCGGGTACTACTTCTGGCGACCCGAGGCGCAGTACTTCGGTGTCGGTAAGATCGGCCGGGACCAGGTCGAGGACTATGCACGGCGGAAGGGTCTCACGGTTGGCGAGGCCGAGCGCTGGCTGGCACCCAATCTGGGGTACCAGCGCAGTTGACTGTCGGAGAGCACGGCTGCCCGTCTATCGCTGACCGGTGGCCACCAGCACGAGCTGACTGAGGAAGTGGCCCCACCCGAACGGATAGTCGCTGATGTCGGCCGCCCGTTCGAAACCGGAATGAACCAGGGTGACCCGGGTTTGCGGACCGACCGGTTCCAGCTCGAAGCTGAGCCGCTGGACCCGAACGGTGGTGTCACCGCGCCAGTCCGGCCAATCCACCACCAGACGACGATCCGGTTCCAGCTCCAGAATCCGGGTCGGCCCGCCGGTCACATCCCGACCATCGATCTGATACTTCCAGCCGAACTCGAAGCGTCCGCCAACCCGGGGCTCGACGACAGCCGCAGCGGCGATCCATCGATTCAGGGACGCAGGGTCGATCAGCGCCTGAAAGACGACCGCAGGGGGCGCATCGATCAGAATGCTATATCGAATCTCCGGCGAGGGGTCGCCAAAGTCGGGACGCAGCAGCTCCGCACCCGTCAGATGCGCACCGAGGTTGCCGAACGACAGCTTCCAGAAATCGTCGATCAGTTCCTTTTCGCGAGGCTGACCCAGTGGCCGCTCGCCGCGGTGATGCAGGGTGACTGATGTCATGGGACCGGGGGCCGACGGCTCCGCCGGCACCGCAGCGAGTGCGATCGAGACCTCCGTCGGCACACCCAGGAGACGCCAGCTGAAGGTCAGCGCTCGATCGGTTTCGAGCCGCAGGATTCGCTGATCGGCGTCCTGCGGACCAGGCAGGCCAAGGGTGTGCCGCCCCCAGAACCGGTAGCTTCCACCCAGGCTCGGCACGATCTCGGCGTGCTCCGCAAACCAGGCGCGGAGTTCCCCCCCATCGACCAGCGCGCGATAGATGCGCTCGGGCGACGCCATCAGTTGCGTTGAAGACTCGTGGACCCAGGTCATCGGCGGCTCTTCCTTTCGGAGGTGCGAGCATGCTCGGATTCGAGATGCCGTTTGAGGTCCATCAGCCGGGCAGCCCAGAAGACCCGGTAGTGCGACAACCACTGTTCGACCCGTTGGAGCGGCTCCGGATCGAGGGCGTAGATCCGGGACTGGGCCACCCGCCGTTCCCTCAGGAGTCCCGCCTGACGAAGCACCCTGAGGTGACGCGACACGGCCGGCCGGCTGACCGGGAAGAGGTTGGCAATGTCTCCGGCCGCCAGGGGGCCCTCGCGCAGGGCATCCAGAATGGCGCGGCGGGTCGGATCGGCAATGGCGCCGAAAACAGGGCCGGAGGCTTGCGTAACCATTGGGTTACATAATGCAGCCGACGGCTTCGCACGTCAAGGCCGCAGCGCGCTCTGCAGCCCATACACGCCGATGGCGTCCCCTGCTCTCTGGCATTAGCTTGCCCCTTGAGACTCGTGGTGATTTGCGCTGATTGCGGCCACGTTAAACAAACGCTAAAACGCCGCCCGAGGCCGTTTTAGCCTCGGGTTTCGCGTTTTCGGAGGGCTCCGATGCCGACGCTCAAAGATCTGATAGCCGATGGTGCCGTCCATGTCTTCGACGGCGCGATGGGAACGATGCTGTACGGGCGCGGTGTCTTCCTCAACGTCTGCTTCGACGAACTCGCCGCGCGCCAGCCGGACCTGGTCCGCGACATCCATCGCGAGTATGTCCGGAGCGGCGCCGAGGTGATCGAGACGAATACCTTCGGCGCCAACCCCTTCAAGCTGGCCCATTACGGCCTGGCCGACGACACTGAGCGACTCAACACCGCCGCCGCGGTGGTGGCCCGCGAGGCCGCCGACGGTCGCGCCGCGGTCGTCGGCGCCATCGGGCCGCTGGGGGTGCGGCTGGAGCCGTTCGGCGAAACCGCGGTCTCGGAGGCGGAGGCGGCGTTTGCGCGGCAAGCGGCCGGCCTCGTCGCCGGTGGCGTCGACGGCTTCATCCTCGAAACGTTCAGCGATCTGGAAGAGGCCCGGGCAGCCCTGACCGGCATCCGACGCGTCAGCAGTCTGCCGATCGTGGTTCAGATGACCGTCGGGCAGGATGGACGGACGGCCTACGGCAGCGAACCCGAGGCTTTCGGCCCTGCCCTCGAAGCGGCCGGAGCCGATGTGATCGGCGTGAACTGTTCGGTCGGTCCGCAGACGATCCTCGAAGTGGTCGAGCGACTCGCGCCGATCGTCCGCGTCCCGATTTCGGCCCAGCCCAACGCCGGGCTGCCGCGCGAGGTGGGCGATCGCAAGATCTACATGGCGAGCCCCGAGTACATGGCCGAGTATGCCCGCCGGATGGTGGAGGCTGGAGCCCGGTTCGTCGGCGGTTGCTGCGGCACGACCCCCGACCACATCAAGACCATCAAGAGCTACGTCAAGTCGGTCGCGCCGCACCAGGTGGTAGTCACGGGGCCTGCGGAGCGCGTAACCGGCGGAGTGGAGCCGACACCGCTGGCCGAGCGATCACGCTATGGTGCCAAGCTGGCGCACGGCGAGTTCATCACGACGGTAGAAATCGTGCCGCCGCGCGGCACCGACCCGACCCCGATGCTGGACCAGTGCCGGGCGCTCAAGCAGGCGGGGGTCGATGCGGTCAATGTGCCCGATGGTCCCAGGGCCCAGAGTCGAATGGGTGCGCTGCTGTCGGGACTGATGATCGAGCAGCAGGTGGGCATCGAATCGGTGGTCCACTACGCCTGTCGCGATCGCAACCTGCTCGGCATGCTGAGCGACCTGCTCGGCGCAGCGGCGGCGGGCCTCAGGAACCTGCTCCTCGTCACCGGCGACCCGCCCAAGATGGGACCGTATCCTGACGCGACCGCCGTCTTCGACATCGACAGCATCGGCCTTGCCAACCTGGTGAGTCAGCTGAACCGCGGTCTCGACCCCGGCCGGAACCCGCTCGGTCAGCCCACCAAGTTCGTGATCGGCGTGGGTGTCAATCCGGCCGCGGTCGACCCCGACCGCGAGCTCCGCCGCCTGGCCTGGAAGGTCGAAGCCGGCGCCGAGTTTGCCATTACACAGCCGGTCTTCGACCTGGAACAGCTCGACCGCTTCCTCAAACAGGTCGAATCATTCCGGCTACCGATCATCGCCGGGATCTGGCCGTTAGTGTCGCTCCGCAATGCGGAGTTCCTGGCTAACGAGGTACCTGGGGTAACTGTGCCTCAGGAAATCCTGGACCGGATGCGGAGAGCCAGCGAGCGCGGCAAGGAAGCGGCGCTGGCTGAAGGCGTGACCATCGGGCGCGAGATGCTGAACGCCGTGCGCGACCGGGTCCAGGGTGCTCAGGTGTCGGCGCCACTCGGACGGGTGCCGGTCGTGCTGGACGTCCTCAGCGGCGCGCGAAGCGAAACAGCACCGGCGTAGCGGCGGGCTCAACCGCCTGCAGCACCGCGAACCCGGCTGCGCTCTGCTGGTAGTCGACGACCCGACCCTGCAGGTATTCCGACACGAGCCGGCCCTGGTCCGGAGTCAGCGACACCACTCGACCCAGGTCGAACCAACTCGACCGACTGTCGAACTCGAACTGCCGCTCCGGCGTGGTAACCAGCCGGACGTCGATCTGAACCTGAACCCGCTCCCGATACCAGTTGGTGGTGGTGTCGATCTCGAGCCAACCGCCCGTCGCGGTAACCCGGATATCGAAGAGTTGCCCCGCATCGTCGGGAGTTCGGACCAGCTCCATCACGCCCGGAAGTGCCATCCCGCCGACCTCCGCGAGGTCATGAACGATACGCGCCGGGACCTCGACGGTTGCTGACACAGTCTTCCCGCCGCTCGCTGCGGTGATGACGGCGGTCCCGGAAGCGCCCGGCGTCACGCTCCCATCGACGACATGGGCGACATCGGCCCGATCGGTCGACCAGGCTACGGCGCGCCCGGTCAACTCGACGCCGCCAGGTCCGAAGACCCGGGCGATCAGGACCGCCGACTGGCCCAGGCCGAGCCGAAGCTGACTCCGGTCCAGGGTGAGGTGGTCGACGGGCAAGGCAGCGTTCGGCTGAAACGCCACCGTGATCGAGAGCGGCAGATCGGCGCGCAGAGTACAGGTATCGGTGGTCGCGGCGGCGCAATCGTCTCCCCATCCGACAAAGGTGTGTCCCGTCGCGGGAACGGCCCTGAGAACGACATTCGCACCAACCGCGACAGCGGCGCCGCAGGTGTTTCCAGCGGTCCCATCCAGGATGGCGCACGCCGTCCCTGACGGCGTGATGGTCACCGTGCCGCTCCCCGGCCCTGCGGAGAAGATCATGACGGCCACCAGTTCCTCCGGCTCGACCGTATCACCGCACCCTGAGGCGCCGGCCGCCATGACCATCAAACCCGCCCACGCCCCGATCCGCCATCCCTGCCCCTTCATATCGTCCGAGCCTTCCGCATTCGAGAACTGCGCTGAGCCATTCGGCCCGGCGACAGACTCAAATCTCGATCGCAAAGCTTACAGGACGCTTACTTCAGCTACCCGGCCCGAGCCCGGGCCGGTAACCACTTGATATGAAAGGGGATAGCAAAGGGGCTACTGGGGCGATTACAGCGCGATTCAGTTCGAGCCGCGGGAACGAACGGCGCAATCCGACGCCACCGTCCGACCCCGTTCTTCCAGGCTGGCCGCGTCGCCCCTGGTGTGCCACCGGAGCGAGCTGTTGGCATAGAGCGCTCCCGACGCTGCCTGCTGCGGGCGGAGGGTGTACCAGCGCCCATTCCAGCGCACCTCGACGGTACCGTCGTCGGCGTAGACCGTCTCGATCATCCGATCACCGGCGCAGCGGTAGGTTACGGCCCCGCGCCAGGGTTTGGCTCGATCCGGCTCCGCAACCGGGGGCGGCGGGGCGCGCTCGGCGTCCGTCGGAGGAGGCGGAGTCACAGCTACATCCGGACGCGGCGCCGGGGTCGACTCCGGTGGCGCACCTGCAGAGCAAGCAGCCCCGCCCAGCACCAGAACGGCAATCAGGATTCGCATGGTTCACCTCCCACAGCCAAAAAGGAGCGGGGCCGCCTGCCCCTTACCCAATAGACAGACGGCCCGACCCTGTCGCAATGGCACAACTACCGATCCAGGCGTCCGTCCGAGAATTCGCGGCCCGGGACACCGAGCCGCGCCGCCATCTCGACCAGTCGGATGAACTCGGCCCGGTAGCCCTCGGCGTCGTGGCCCTTGGCACCGCGAGCGGCGGCAACCACGCCACTGAACGAGGTGTTGCCCTTGTGCTCTGAATCCCGCAGGAGCATTCCGAATCCAGCCACCGCGGCAGCAAAGCGGAAATCGGCCGAGGGGCGGGCGTTCTCCTGCCGCACGGCGTGCTCGATCAGGCGACTGGGCGACCCTTCGGGCCGCTGGTAGCGAACCTTGACGGTAAACCAGTCATCGGAGTCGCCGCCTGCGCGCGGCCGCTGATACTTGAGTGGATCGACGGAACCGCTCCGGTCGTGGCCGTCGACCGGCACGATTTCATAGAGCGCCGTGACCGAGTGCCCCGCCCCCATTTCGCCGGCGTCCTTGGTGTCGTCATTGAAGTCGCGGTCGGCGAGCAGCCGATTCTCGTAGCCCACCAGCCGGTAGGACTTGACCCTGGCCGGATTGAACTCGACCTGAATCTTGACATCCTTGGCCACGGTGTGGAGCGTCGCGCCGAGTTCCTGCACGAACACCTTCTTGGCCTCGAGCAGGTCGTCGATATAGGCGTAGTGGCCGTTACCCTTGTTGGCCAGCAGTTCCATCTTGGCGTCCTTGAGGTTGCCCGTTCCGAATCCCAGCACGGTCAGAAAGACGCCGCCCTGACGTTCGGTTTCGATCAAGCGAATCAGCTCTCCTTCACTCGAGGCGCCGACGTTGAAATCGCCGTCGCTCGCCAGAATGACCCGATTGTTGCCCTCGCGGGCAAAGTGCTCACGCGCCACGCGGTAGGCGAGCTTGATCCCGGCGCCACCGGCGGTCGAGCCGCCTGCCTGCAACTGCTCCAGTGCATCGAGGATCCTGGTCTTCTCCCGCCCGGGGGTCGACGGCAGCACAACCCCGGCGGCGCCAGCGTACACCACAATGGCCACGCGGTCCTCGTCCCGCAGTTCGTTGACCAGGAGACGAAAGGCCGACTTGACGAGCGGCAGTTTGTCAGGGCTCGACATCGAGCCGCTGACGTCGATCAGGAACACCAGGTTGCTCGGTGGCAGATTCTCGACGGCCAGGCGGTCGGTCTGCAATCCGATCAATGCCAGCCGATGGTTGGGCGCCCATGGCGACCGCGCCAGTTCTGTTGTCACGGCAATCGGCTGGCCGCTCCGGGGCGGTGCATAGTCGTAGCGGAAGTAATTGATCATTTCTTCGACGCGGACCGCGTCCTTCGGCGGCAGGCGCCCTTCCTTGAGATAGCGACGCACGTTTCCGTAGCTGCCGGCATCGACGTCGACTGCAAAGGTCGAGAGCGGCTGCCGGGTGGGCGAGGCCCAGTCATTGTCACGGAAATGACGGTATTCCTCCGTGTCGAAGTCACGGGCCATGGCCTTGGCACCGGTAATCGAGCGAGCGCGCAGCTCCTCGGCTCGCGGCGCGACCGGGTACGCCTGGTTCACCACGCTTTCGTTGAGCTGCACCGGGCTTGGCGCCAGGATGAAATCGACCGTTCGGCGCTGTCCACTCCCGAGGTCAATCCGTCTCCGTTCGAGGACATAGCCGATAGCCCGAACCGTCAGTTCGACGGGGCCAGAGGACACGCCCGTCAGGACATAGCGGCCGGCCCGGTCGGTCGTCACCCGGGAACCGGTGCCCACGATGGCCACCACGGCCCCCGGTATCGGCGCGGCGCTGGGATCGCGGACGAAACCCTCGATGGTACCATCCGGGCGCCCCCCGGTATCGGGGGACATACCCAGGAACAGTCCTGCCAACAGGGCCAACGACGTGGTGCCTCGCATGGGGTCTCCATAATGTGGGGTCCGGGAGATGCCCTCATGGCGCGGAGTTGCACAGTTCGCGGACGGCGAAAGGAGGCGCGGGGACGCCTTCACCGAGAGCCGCCGGTCTCGCTATGTTAAGAGGTTCCCCGACGATCACTTGTGGAGTCCGTTATGTCCAGCATCGCAGCACCTTCGCCCGCGTTGTCCGTCCTTTCGGAAGAAGAGCAGTTGTTCCGTGATACGGTGCGCGATTTTGCCGAGACAGAGGTCAAGCCGCACGTCATGGAAATGGACGAGGCGGGCAAGTTCCGGCCGGACCTGATTGCCAAGTTTTTCGAGCTTGGGCTGATGGGCATCGAGGTGCCGGAAGAGTACGGCGGAGCCGGCGGTTCGATCTTCATGGCCACGCTGGCAATCGAAGAGCTGGCTCGGGTCGATGCGTCTGCGGCCATATACGTCGACGTTCACAACACGCTCTTCAACAACGCCATCCTGCGCTGGGCCAGCGACGAGCAGAAGGCGCGCCTCTTTCCTCGCACGCTGACTGACCTGCTCGGCGCGTATGCTCTGTCCGAGCCGGCCAGCGGCAGCGATGCGTTTGCGCTCCAGTGCAAGGCCGAAAAGGTCGGCGACGACTGGGAGTTGACGGGTCGCAAGTTCTGGATCACCAACGGAGCAGAGGCCGGGATCTTCATCGTCTTTGCCAACACCGACTTTTCCAAGGGCTACAAGGGCATCACCGCCTTCCTGGTCGAGCGCGATTTCCCCGGCTTCTCGGTCGGCAAAAAGGAGAACAAGCTCGGCATTCGGGCCTCCAGCACCACGGAACTCATCCTCGAGAGCTGTAAGGTCCCTGCGGCCAACGTGCTCGGTCCTGTCGGGGTCGGCTACAAGGTGGCGATCGAAACCCTGAACGAGGGTCGAATCGGGATCGGCGCGCAGATGATCGGTATTGCGCAGGGAGCGCTCGACGCCTGTGTGCAGTACATTCAGGAACGGAAGCAGTTCGGCAAAGCGATCGCCGACTTCCAGGGCGTGCAGTTTCAGATCGCGCAAATGAAAGTCGAACTGGAGGCTGCGCGCCTGCTGGTCTATAATGCGGCGCGGCTCAAAGATCAGTCGCTGCCATTTACCGAAGAAGCCGCGATGGCCAAGCTGTTCTCGTCTCAGGTCGCCAATCGGATTGCCGGTCAGGCGCTCGAACTCTTTGGCGGATATGGCTACTCCAAGGAGTACCCGGCGGAGAAGTTCTATCGCGACGCCAAAATTGGCACGATTTATGAGGGTACCAGCAACATGCAGTTGCAGACCATCGCGAAGGCAATGTTGCGATAGTGACAGTTTCGGATCCGCGGCCGTCTTACCCCGCGGGAAGGGCGGGGTAATGGCGGGAAGATCATGGGGATGGATTGGAGTCAGCGGCCTCCTGGCCGTCAGCGGCCCCGTTGCCGCTCAGACTTCGGCTGCCCGCCCCTCGGCTACCGTTCCGGCAGCGGCCCCGGCAACGCTCAGCACTCAGCTCGAGTCGTGGTTCGCGGAGGCGAATCGACGGGCTCCAGGCACCTGGGGGGTTGCGGTTGGCGACCAACAGGGTCGTCTCGTCTGGGGTATCCAGCCTACCCGCCCATTGATCCCCGCTTCCACCATCAAAGTTCTCACAACCGGGTTTGCCCGCAGCGTGCTTGGCAGCGATGCCCGGAACTCGACCCGCGTTGTCGGCGATGGCCGGGTCGATCCGGCTACGGGCATCTGGCAGGGCACCTGGGCGCTGGAATTGAACGGCGACCCGAGTCTCGAGCACCAGGGAGCGGTCGTCACGAGCCTGACGGACCTCGCGGTTCAGCTGTCCGATCGAGGAATCCGCCGCCTGCTGGGCCAGCTCACGGTCGTCAGCGCCAGCGGCGAGGCCGATGCCATCTTCCCGGCCACCTGGTCGGCTCGGCATCAGGGGCGCGTCTTTGCGCCGCCGGTCGGCAACCTGACCGTTCATGACAATCTGGTTGTCGCAACCGTTGCTCCGGGACGGGTTGGCCAGCCGGTGCGGCTGGCCTCGACGGCTCCTGCGGGCGCGGCGCGTCTGTTCACGGTCACGGCCAAGACAGTCGCGGGCAGCCGCTCGCAGCTGCGGATCGAAACACTGCCTGACGGGCGCTATCGTGTCGCTGGCACTCTGGGCGTCCGCGCGCGGGCGCGAGGCCTGGCCCGTGCCGCTACCGACACCCGAGTTCTGCTGGAGGCGATGTGGTCTCACGCGCTCGAGCAGGCCGGAATCGAGTGGACGCCAAGTGACGCGATCGGGTCGGCGCTCCCGGGAACGACGGTGATGGCGGAGGTTCAGTCCCCCGTCTTCGACTCGGTGGCAAGTGAAGTGAACCGACGCAGTCTCAACCTCGGTGCGGAATTGCTCCTTCATTGGGCCACGCGTGGTGATCCGACCCCGGCCGATCGTCTTACCGCACATGTGCAGCAGGTCACGGGCGACTATACCGGGGTCCGAATCGTGGACGGCAGCGGCCTTTCCGATCTCAATCGGGTGTCGCCCATGACGTTCGTATCCTACCTGGCCCGATTCCCCCAGTACCCTGGGGGCCGGAATTTTCCGATGCTGCTCCCGGCCAACGGGTCCGGAACCTTGCGGCGCCTGGCCACCGGGCTGCCGCAGAGCGGCATCGTTCGCGCCAAGACTGGCACCCTCGGCAACGTGGCGTCGCTGGTCGGGTACCTGGGTCGACCGGACGGGGTGCTGGTGATCTCGCTGATCTACAACGGGGCAAGCGTCTCAGCTGCCCGGCAAGCACAGTGGACTTTGTTCCGCCAGCTGGGCGCCGAGGGAATCGTGATTCCGTCCGATTCGGCTGCCGCTGACGTCTTTGGCGGGGAGCCGAGGGGCGATCGATGAGCCGACGGCGGTGGGCGCTTGCTGCGCTGATGACGTTGCTGGTCTCGGTCGGTGTGAGCCTGGGCGCGGTAGCCCAGGATGCCGGCTTGGCGGGTCGGTGGACGGCAAGCTTTACGGTCGACGACGGTGCCGGCGGAACCAAGACGGTGACGGGAACCATCGTGGCGGTAGCGGGGCGCCCGGGCCAGCCGGTTCGGGGCAGCTACCGGATTCCCTTCTCCACTGTCGGACTGGGGCCCGACGCGGCGCCGGCAACTCTACAAGCCACCCGCGGCGATGCCGTGCGCATCGTCCTCAATCCTAACGGCGAATCCGGTCAGGCGGAGTTGACCGGCACCTGGAAGGTCGGCGCGATCGAGGGTGAATGGCGCTGGGTTGGCGGCCCCAAAGCCGCCAGCGGTCGTTTTACACTTCGCCGGTAGGATCCTACCCGTCAATCGTTCAAGACATCGGACGATCGTCTCCCGATCTTCTATGCTGATCCGATGCCCCGCAGCCGCGGGGCTCGCCTGCTTTTCCGGGATGGCTTCATGGGTGCATTGGGCTGTTACTGTCTGCTGAGCGCAATCGTACTCGGCGCTCAGAATCCCCCTCAGACCACTACTTCGGAACCTGTCGCCATCGTCAACGTGACTACCCTCACGATGAACGACAGCCTGCGCCGGCCGGCGCAGACGGTCCTGATTGCCAACGGGATGGTCGTTCGAGTCGGTCCGGAATCAGAGGTTGCCATTCCGAGCGGCGTCCGCCGGGTCGACGGGCGGGGGAAGTATTTGATACCCGGGCTTGCCGACATGCACGTCCACTTTGGGCGGAGCGACTCAGTCAACGGGGCATTGGGGCTTCTCTTCGTAGCTCACGGAGTCACTACCGTCTTCAATATGCGCGGCTCTCCGGACCATCTCCGGCTTCGGGAGCAGTTTGCCACAGGTGTCAGGCTCGGCCCCACGATGGTGACGACAGGTCCGATCTGGAACGACTCGACCCTGACATTTGCCGACGGCGAGCGGATCGCCACCGAGGATGCTGCCGCTGGCTACCAGTACATCAAGGTCTACAATCAGCTGAGCCGCCCGGCTTACTGGGGTATCGTCTCCACCGCTCGGCGGATCGGCATTCCGGTCGTTGGTCATGTAGTCAGGGGGCTTGGTCCGGACGGGCTCAACCGCTGCGAGCCTACCAGAATCGTCTGCTTCTGTGCCTCGTGTCTCGAGACGACGCTGACCTCGGGTCAGGTGAACATCGTACACATGGAAGAAGTGATGTACGGCCACTTCAACCATCACGCCACCAAGAACCGCCGCAGCTCGAGCGACCTGCTGCCTGAGATTCCAGCCCTGGCGCGTAGGGTGGCTCAATCAGGAATCTGGATTACGCCGACGCTCGAGGTCTTCCTCAACATTCCACGGCAGTTGGACAGCTTGCCGCAGTTGATGGCAGGCGACGAGATGCGAATGGTACCGCCGGGGATGCGGGGATCGTGGGGTGCGGGCACCAATCCGTACCATCGCGCCTTCAAACCAACCGATGCTGCTGCCTTCTGGGACCTGGGCGACTTCGCCAAAGCACTGGTGAAGGGCTTTCAGGACGCTGGTGTCCGACTCTTGGCGGGGACGGATGTCGGTGTTCCCGCCGTGGTTGCGGGTCCGTCACTGCATCGGGAGCTCAAACACTTTGTGGCGGCGGGCCTGTCTCCGTATGAGGCGCTGCTCACTGCGACCCGGAATCCGGCCGCGTTTATTGACGATCCGACCCACCGGGGCACCATCACCGTCGGCAGCCGGGCGGATCTGGTGCTGCTCGACGCCGACCCGTTGCAGGACATCGGCAACGTCGGACGAGTGGCCGGAGTGGTGCTTCGCGGGCGTTGGTTGCCCCGGGCCGACCTCGGGCGGATGGTAGATTCTCTAATTGCCTCGTATCCTTGAGGCCACTCGTTCGACGCCCGAGAGCTCATGGACGCAATTCCCGGTAAAGTCGGCTATCACGAGGTACAGGCTTCGGGCTTTGTGCTCACCGAAGCGGGGTACGCTCCGCATGCGGAGCGGCCCTGGCACATCCACGACATGGCCGAGTTCTGCTTCATGCTGGACGGGTCGCTGACTGAAACGGTCGGGCGACAGCATCTGTCCTGCCGTCGCTTCGACGTGACCTTCAAGCCGGCGGGTGAGTCGCACGAGTGCCGAGTCGGTGGTACAGGGGCCCGGTATTTGGCGGTTGGCGTCCCGCCGCTCCGCCTCGAGGGCGATCGCGCCATCGAGCGGGCTTTGAGTGCGCCGATGCATTTCGTCAACAGCACCTTACTTGAACTGGGGCTTCGGATCTGCCGCGAGCTCGAGCAGCCGGATGATCTTACGGGGCTGGTGCTTGAGGGCATTGCTCTGGAGTTGATGGTCCATGCATCTCGCGCCAACCGTCTGGCGCAGCGATCTGGACGACCGGCCTGGGTCGAAACGGCACGCGACATCCTTCATGATTCGTTTACGGCACCGCTCGGCCTGCGACGCCTGGCTGGCGAGGTTGGCATTCACCCGGCGCATCTGACCGCGGTGTTCCGGCAGGAATTTGGGTGTTCGGTCGGCGAGTATATCCGCAGCTTGCGGATCAATTACGCCCGTCAGCTGATGACCCGACCCGACTGCTCACTGGCGGAGGTCGCTGTGACGGCGGGGTTCGCGGACCAGAGTCACTTTACCCGCCTCTTCAAGCGGCACACCGGGACTACACCGGCCCGGTATCGTCGCAGCCCTGGAACGCCGCGTCCCGACTGAGGACGCCGTTCGTTCCAGATCCGCCCTCCGGGATACAAGACACCGGGCGGTCCGTGATATAGCGTTAGCGGCGCCGAACGTTCCTGCAACAGTCTGAGGGACCCATGCAGCGATCTCTCTTCCCCCGATGGCGCATCGGTGGTTCCATCATCGCATCACTGGTACCGGCGCTGCTGGTTGGCCAGCAGCTCCCACCGGTCGAACGATTCATGCTGCTCGACAGCGCAACCGCCGCCAGCCGACGCAACGATCATGCGGTGGCGGCTCGCCTCTACCAGCGGCTTGCCGCCGATCACCCCACGGATGGGGAGATGTGGTACAAGTATGCCTTCGCTTCGTTCTATGCGAGTGGCCGGCGGGATTTCACATCCGGGGCAGCCCAAGCCATTGAGCACGGTACCTTTTTCTTCCGCGAGCGGTTCGCGCACGAGCTGGCCAAGGCGGCTGCCGTGCAGGGCGACCGAGCGGGCGCCTTCGACTGGATCCGCCGCGCACTCGGCTGGCGCTATACCCCTCGCACCAATCTGGCGACGGATACCATTTTCCGAGCCTACCGCAGCGACCCCGAGTTCCGGGAGCTGGCGGGAATGCTGCCCGACCGCCCGTTTACGCGCGAAGAGGGATATCGCTACGATGTCCGGTTTCTCGTCGGCGAGGCGAGGCGGCTTCACGCCAGCTTCAATCGGCAGGCATTCTCGCCCCGGTTCGATTCCCTTGTCTCGGCCATCGAGGCGCGGATTCCCTCGCTGAACGAGCGGCAGTTCGCTGTCGAGCTGCAACGACTGGTGGTCGCGCTGGAGGACGGACATACCAAGGTTGCACTCCCGCCAGCCGCTCGTCAGCTGCCGCTCGTGCTCTACCTCTTTGACGATGGCGTCTATGTAGTGGGGGGAACTGACGCTGGAACGGAACTGATCGGAAGCCAGATAATCCGGTTCGGACTGCGCAGCGCGGAAGAGGTGATTGCCGACCTGCCTGCCATGGTCAACCGCGACAACGACCAGGGACTCAAGTGGGTCGGTGCCTGGACCCTGACCATCCTCGACTACCTCCATGCCCTCGGCGCTTCGGATTCAGAGGACTCTGTCAGCCTGACCATACGTGACCGAGCCGGGCGTACCCGCAAGGTTCGTCTGGCTGGCGGTCCGCTGCACAGTCACGCGCCGGCAAAGCTTGGCCCGCCACCAGGTGAGAACACGGCAACGCCCCTCTATCTACGCAACGTGCGGACACCCTATTGGTTCACTTCGTTGCCCGAAGCCGCGGCCGTCTATTTCCAGTTCAATCAGGTTGCGGAGCTTCCGGAGGAGCCAATGGCTCGTTTTGCCCCAAGACTCCGGGCAGCCATCGCGGACCCGGCGGTGCGGCATCTGATCGTCGACGTCCGCCACAACACCGGCGGCAACAGCTTTCTCTTTCCGCCGCTGCTTCGCCTGATCGGTGCGTTTCACGATGCTGACCCTGACCGCCGGGTGTTCTACCTGACGAGTCGACACACCTTCTCAGCGGCGCAGAACTTTTCGACCAACGTCGACCGCCTTACCGACGCCATCTTCGTGGGCGAGCCGACCGGTTCGAGCCCCAACTTCGTCGGTGAAGGGCCAAACTTCTTCACCCTGCCGTTCAGCGGCATCCGGGTGACGATTTCCAACTGGTATCACCAGTTCTCCTTCTGGCCGGACAGCCGCCAGGCACTCGTTCCGGAGCTTCCGATCCCAGTCCGGTCGGTCGACTACTTCGCCGGCAGGGACGCTGCACTGGACGCCGTCCTGGCCATTGCAGCGGCGCGAGGTCGATAGAGGTGGCCGAACGGACCGAGACACCACAGGAGGGCGGACTGGTCCGGGTTCTGGGCCCGCTCGGCACGACCAGCATCGTGATCGGCGGCATCATTGGCTCCGGAATCTTCATCTCTCCGGCGATCGTGGCTCGGGAGATCGGGTCTCCGACAGGTGCGCTGGCGGTCTGGGTCGTCGCCGGACTGATCGCAGCGTGTGGCGCGCTCTGTTTTGCCGAGCTGTCAGCCGCGGTTCCTGAAACGGGCGGACAGTACGTCTTCCTGCGGCGAGGATATCGCTCACGCCCGCTGGCCTTCCTGTTCGGCTGGGCCATGTTTTTCGCTTCCTTCACGGGGGCAATCGCCGCCGTGGCGACGGCCTTTGCGGAGTATGCAGGATACTACCTGGAGCAGGTCATCCCGTACGGACCTGGCGAAAAACGAGTAGTTGCCATCGGCCTGATTCTGTTCCTTACCGTGATCAACTATCTCAGTGTTCGGCTGGCGGGCGCGGTTCAGAACGTGGCGACGGGCCTCAAGCTGCTCGCGCTGGCCGGTGTGATTGCCGTCTGTCTGCTGCTCGAAGCCCCGGCAACCTCGCCCGTCGCGACCGTGACCTCGGTGCCCCAATCAGGTAGCGGTCTCCTGGCTGCATTCGGTACCGCCCTCATCCCGGCGCTTTTTGCCTACAACGGATGGACCTACTCGGCCTACGTGGCTGGAGAGGTGAGGAATCCCGAACGCAACCTGCCGCTTTCCATCCTGGCTGGGATCGCCATCGTACTGGTCGTCTATCTCATGCTCAACGTGGCTCTGCTTCGGGTGCTTCCCTTCGAGGACCTGCAGACCACTACCCGCCCTGCGGCGTTGGCCATGGAGCGCCTGCTCGGGCCGGTGGGTGGCGGCCTGACTGCGCTGGCCGTGATGATCTCAACTTTTGGCACTGCCAACGCCGTCCTGTTGTCCTGCACGCGCACCTACTACGCGATGTCCAAGGACGGACTTTTTTTCAAGGCACTCGAACGGATCCATCCACGCTACCGGACGCCGGCAAACGCGATCCTGGTCCAGGGAACGCTGGCCTCACTGTTTGCGCTGTCCGGTAGCTTCGAGACGATCCTCACCTACTACGCCTTCGTCGATTTTCTTTTCGGTGCACTCGCCGTCTGGGCCGTTGTGATGCTTCGGAAGCATGAGCCTGACCTCCGCCGGCCCTATCGCCTCTGGGGCTATCCACTCACCCCGCTCGTCTTTGCCGCCTTCAGCGCCTGGTACCTGATCAACACCCTGATCCAGCGACCGCTCGAATCGGCCGTCGGAATTGTGCTGACGTTGTCGGGCATCCCGTTCTACCTCTACTGGACCCGTCGGGCAGCCAGCCGACGGAAGGACGCGCTTTCATGAGCCTCGTCTCCCCCCCCGGCCCTGGTACCAATGATCGCGTCATGCCATCGGAAAGCCTCGCTCTGCTCCGCCGCATCGAGGCGGAGACTCGAACACTCTCGCCGCGCAGTCTGGCTGACCGGATTACCACGCTGGTTTGGACTCATGATGCATGGCGAAGCCGGTGCCTCAACCTGATGCCCGCCGAAAACACGACCAGTCTGGGCGCTCGAGCGCTCCGGTCGAGTTACCTGGCGACGCGTGCTACTGAAGGCTTCCCCGGTGCCAAGGAGTGGCCCCGCGGCCACGACGCCCATATCGACGAGATCGAGGCGATCCTGATTTCGATCTGTCGCCGCTTGTTCCGGGCCGAGTATGTCGAGTGGCGGACGACCAGCACCACGATGGCGAATGCAGTGGCCCTGTTTGCCCTGACCGAGCCGGGCGACACGATCATGACCCAGAGCATGCGTGGCGGAGCCAACTGGAACTACAACGCCATGGCTATTCCCAAGCTGCGCGGCCTCAGGGTCGAACCGATCCCGACGGCAGACCACTTTGGCATTGACGTGGATGCGCTGGCACCGATTGCCCGGCGGGTGCGGCCCAAGTTCTTCGTAATCGGCGGCACCAAGATCCTGTTTCCCTTTCCCCTGGCCGAGTTGCGACAGCTTGCGGACGAGATTGGGGCTCGGATTCTCTACGATGCGGCCCACGTCAGCCTGCTCGTCTCGGCCGGCCTGTTCCAGGATCCGCTCGCCGAGGGCGCCGACATCATGTCGACAGGAACGCACAAAATCATGGGTGGGCCGATCGGTGGTCTCAGCGTCACCAACGATGCGGAAATTGCCCGTCAGATGCTCGACCTCACCTTCCCGCCATTTGTGCAGACCCACGACCAGGGCCACTACGCGGCAACCGCGTATGCTTTTGCCGAAATGCTCGAGCACGGTCCGGCGTACGGCCGCCAAGTCGTTGCCAATGCCCAGGCCCTGGCCCAGGCTCTGGTCGCCGAAGGGTTTGACGTGCTGGGTGCTGCGCATGGCTTCACCAAGACCCACCAGGTTCTGGTCGACCTCAGGGCTTACGGTGCTTTACCCGTCGCCCTGGCCTGCGAGGCCGCAAACATCCTGATCCCGGTGACTAACCTGCCCAATGGGGTCGACGGAGAGGCCGAACTGGGCACCAGGCTCTCGGTCCAGGAGGTCACGCGGCAGGGGATGAAGGAGCCTGACATGGCTCGGATAGCTGGCCTGATCGGCCAGGTGGTTCGGCGTCAAGGATCGAGCAGCGTGGTGGCCGCGTCGGTGGCAGAGTTCGTGGCCCAGTTCCCTTCCATCCGCTACAGCTTCGACGCCTGAAGCAGCAGGCTGTTATTCCGCGCCTCCGAACGCCAGCCAGGCGTCCGGGGGCGCGAACTTCGTCGACCAAACCGAGCCCGAGCGGCCAACCCGGTTTCCGTACCAACCCCTCTTGAAAGCGTGCAAGACGCTGGGTACGCGTGGAGCGGATATTGAGGGCCTTCTCGGAGCTGCGGACCGCGTCCGCGGCGCAGATCTCCCGTTCATACCACCTGCTCGCACCGGAGGGAACATCGATGTCAGCGCCACTGGGTCAGGGGCGGCTCCGCCTGTCCATCACAATCCTGGGGTGGCTGTGCCTTTCCGGCGCAACCCTCCCGGGGGCCGCAACGCCGCAACCGGCGCCAACCGCGGGCGTCGTGCTTGACGGCCAGACGCTCCAACCGCTGTCGGACGTGGTCGTAACTGCGGGTGGGGTTTCCGCAGTCACCGATCGCGCCGGGCGATTCCGGCTTGACAACGTGTCGGGTTCGGAACTCGAGCTTGTGGCGCGGCGGATCGGCTATCGGCCGATCAGTCAGCGGGTCCGCGTCGGCGATCAGGCCATTCGCATCAACATGGCCGCCACCGCCATCAACCTCGAAGAAGTGATCGTAACCGGCACCCCGGGAGCGACCGAGCGACGGGCCCTGTCCAACTCGGTCTCAACGGTCGACGTCTCTGGTGCTGCTGAGATTGCGCCGACCCGATCGGTGACGGACTTGCTCCAGGGCCGGGCCGCCGGCGTCGTTGCCATCCAGCCCGGCGGCGTGGTGGGTGGCGGGCCGCGCGTCAAAGTCCGCGGGGTTGCGAGCCTTTCGCTCACCGACCAGCCACTGCTTTACGTCGATGGCGTTCGAGTCGACAACACGACCGCTAGCGGTCCGGTTGGACGATCGGTTGCGATCGTTTCCCGACTCAATGACTTCAACCCTGAAGACATCGAGAGCATGGAGATCGTCAAGGGTCCTTCGGCCGCAACCCTCTACGGCACCGAAGCGGCAAACGGCGTGATCCAGATCATTACCAAGCGGGGCCGCCGGGGGCCAAGGGCCGTCTGGGACGCGGTGACGACGCAAGGCGCCAGCTGGTTTGCCAACCCTGCGGAGCGGATTGGCCCAGGTTGGGCCCGCAACTCCGCCGGCCAGCCGTTCTCGCTCAATTTCGTCGAGCGGGAGCAGGCAGCCGGTCGGTCGCCGTTCCGAACGGGGCACAACCAGACCTACGGTCTCAACGTCAGCGGAGGTACCGAGGCACTCCAGTACTTCCTGAGCGGCAACTTCGAGCGTCAGGAAGGGATCGATCCGACCAACGATATGCGGCGCACGGGCGGCCGCCTCAACCTGTCCACCGCGCCGATGCCCTCCCTGCGGGTCACGGCCAACGTCGGCTACCTCACGGGGCTGACCAACTTTCCTGCCGACGGCGGCTTCGGAGGACCGATCTGGTCACTGATCCATGCGCGACCGGCACTCGCCGACAGTCCGGGCGGCGGATGGACCTTCGGTGCCCCGCGCGACTGGCAGGAGGCGTTCTTTTTCTCCCAAGGACTCGATCGAGTAACGGGCGGGCTGCAGCTCGAGCACCGGCCGACGGGCTGGCTCAGCCAGCGTCTGAATCTTGGCATCGATCGAATCGCCGAGAACAACATCAACCTGATTCCCCGCATGGGAGATCGACTGCTCGCGATATTCGGAGGTGGGCTGGGCGCGGGCAGCAAGACGATCCAGGACCGCAGCGCGAGAACGGCGACCGTCGACTTTGCCAGCACAGCAACCGCACAACTGGGATCGATCGAGTCACAGACGTCGGTCGGTCTCCAACTGTACCGGCGGGTCGAAAGCCGGAAGACGGCCCGCGGCGATGCCTTCCCAACCAGCGGCCTCGAAGCGCTCTCATCGACTGCCCGCACCTCCGTCAGCGAGGACGGTATCATTACGAATACCACGGTTGGTACCTTCATCCAACAACAGCTTGCTTGGCAGCGACGCCTTTTCTTGACCGCCGGGCTTCGCGCCGACGACAACAGCGCCTTCGGGTCGGACTTCGATGCCGCGGTCTACCCCAAGGTCGGTCTGGCCTGGGTTGTCAGCGATGAGCCGTTCGGTCCAGACAAACTGATCAACACACTCAGGCTCCGTGCCAGCTACGGACAGTCGGGCCAGCAGCCGGCGGCATTCGCGGCGCTGCGGCGCTACCTGCCCACCACCGGCGGCGACGGCAACCCAACGGTGACACCATCGGCGGTCGGCAATCCGGATCTCAGGCCGGAGCGCGGTGTGGAACTCGAAGCCGGCTTCGAAGCCGGACTCTTGGATGATCGCGTCGGGGTCGACTTCACCTGGTACCGTAAGACGACCCGCGACGCCATCGTCGCCCAGGAACTGGCGCCATCCGCCGGGTTCCCTGGCACTCGTCTGGCCAACCTCGGCATGATCCGCAACCGCGGCTTCGAGCTGCAGGTTCGCGCTCAGCTGATCGAGTCGCGTGCTGCTGCGCTCGACCTCATGGCCAGCATAGCCCGCAACAACGATCGAGTGCTCGAAGTCGGCAACCCCAACGGCTTCATTGCCCTCGGTAACCTCCGCCACCAGGTCGGGTACCCGGTCGCTTCGTGGTTCGGCCCCAAGATCGTCTCGGCCGACATCAACGCGAGTGGTCAAGCCGTCAACGTGCTGTGCGACAATGGCAGCGGAGGCACGGTGGCCTGCGCCTCCGCGCCTGCCGTCTTCCATCAGCGGAGCTTGCCAACCACAACGGGCACCTTCGCGCCCACGCTGACCCTGTTGCGCCGGCTTCGACTCTCGGCCATGGTCGAGATCAGCCGGGGTCGCTGGATGATCGATGGCGACATGTCGGGCCGCTGCGCCGAGAGCAGCACCTGCCGCCAGCTGCACGACCCCGCCGCGTTCACAACGCCTGAAGTGGCCGGCGCACAGATGCGGAGTTCGCTCAACTACGCTCTGTCCAATGCCAGCTACACCAAGCTGCGCGAGGTCTCGGCCAACTACAGCCTGCCCGAGCGCTGGGTACGTCGGCTTGGAGCCGAGCGGGGCTCCCTTACGCTGTCGGCGTACAACCTGGGCACCTGGACCGATTTCACCGGTATCGATCCTGAAACCAACATTGCGGTGATGGACGTATTCAGCGCCACCAGCTACGCGAACACGCCGCCCCTGACGAGGA
>JAHBVU010000029.1 GCA_019637315.1 Gemmatimonadales bacterium | reverse complement strand
AACAGCGGCAAGCCCTATTTCTTCGAACGACTGCTGGGAAGCCGGGAAGATTTCGGGGAGGCGGTTGCCCGGATCATCGTCTACGGCGACGAGGAGCCACGGGGCCAAGACCCTGCCGGCGTCAGTGATCCGCGCCCCGAACCGGGTAGCGTATCGTACGTGGTTCATTCCCTTGGCAGCCCGACCGTGTCGGCCATGGTGCGAGAGGTGCTGGACGAGGACGCGGTGCCGCGCCTGGCCGCCTGGCTCGGTGGTCCCGACGCCGCCCTCCGTGCCGAACTGGTCTTTGCCTGCTTTGCCGGAGTGCACGCCATGCGGCAAATCGTCGGTACCGCCGAGCTGAGTCGCGCGGGCGCCGAACGTCTGACCGCCGCTCTGGCGCCGATGCTGCAGGCCTGCGCCGATGGCGGGTCAACGCCGCCGCCCGCCTCAGTCATGAAGAGACCCCGAAATGCTTGACAGGGGCAGGGCGACCCCGTAGTTATTGAGGATGTCTGTAATTCGGGCCCACCATCACGCGCATCATCATCACGGCTTCCGGGCCGGGATGTGCTCTGCGCTTGTGGTTGTCGCCTAAGACACCAGACAACGCAACCGAGCAGCCCGCGGCCCGTCCTTTTGGCGGGCTTTTTTATTGGCAGCAACACCAAGGTCGAGAGTTCGAATGATCAAGATTGCCTTACCGAACAAGGGCCGGCTGGCCGACGACGCCCGTGAGCTGCTGGAAGACGCCGGGCTTGGCGTCCGGCTCCAGAGCGATCGTGCGCTGATCGCTACGCTGGGCGACGAGTACCAGGCCATCTTCGTCCGTTCCCAGGACATTCCGGAATTCGTGGCAGACGGCGCGGCCGAGGCCGGTATTACCGGCATGGACCTGGTAGCCGAGTCGGATCGCGAGCTGGATGACCGGCTCGACCTCGGCTTCGGCAAGTGCCGCATCGTGGTGGCCGCGCGGGACGAGAGCGGCATTGCCACGATCGAGGACATTCCCCCCGGTGCGCGGGTAGCGACGGTCTTTCCCGGCATTGCCGGCCGATTCTTTGAGCGGGCGGGTCGCGAGGTAACGCTGGTGCCGGTGTCCGGTGCGACCGAGATCGCCCCGCACATCGGCATCGCCGATCTCATCGTCGACCTGGTGTCGACGGGGTCGACGCTCAAAGTGAACGGCTTGCGTGAGGTCGTCACCGTGATCGACTCGAGTGCCAGGCTGATTGCGCGGCGCGGTCTGCCCGCCGAGAGCAAAGCGGCGCTCGATCGGCTCGTGGTGCGGCTCGAGTCGGTGGTTCGCGCTCGGGGGCAGCGATACCTGATGGCCAACGTGCCCCGGACGGCGCTCGATCAGGTCAAACAGGTCGTGCCCGGCATCAACGGCCCGACGGTCATCGATCTGCTGAACGGCGGGCTGCACGTGGCCGTGCACGCCGTGGTGCCCGCCAAGTCGGTCGACCGTGTCATTGCCGATCTCAAGGCCCTGGGCGCCGAGGGGATTCTGGTGACCCGGATCGAAAGGTTGATGCCGTGAACACAGCCGGGTTGCGGTTCCGCGGGCGCCTCGCCGATCTCGATGCCGACGCCAGGCGCGCACTCCGCGATCGCGCGGGGGCGGATGCTGCCTCGGTCCGGAACGCGGTCGCGACCATTGTCGACGATGTTCGTGCCCGCGGCGACGCGGCCTTGCGTGAACTGACTCGGCGTTTCGACGGGGTCGATCTCGAGGGGTTCGAGGTGCCCCGATCCGCCTGGGCCGCCGCGCTCGATCGGCTCGACCCCGCCGTTCGCCGAGGGCTCGAACGCGCCGCAGTCAACATCGCGACGTCGCACCGTGCCTGGGTGCCGGCCGGCGCCACGGTGGAGACCGAACCCGGCATCGTGCTCGAACGGCGGCCCTTTCCACTGGCGCGAGTCGGTGTCTACGTACCTGGCGGTCGCGCGGTTTACCCGAGTTCGGTGCTGATGGGCGTGGTGCCGGCCAAGGTCGCCGGGGTGGGCGAGGTGATCGTGACCTCGCCGGCGGGGCCGAGTGGTGCGCCCGCGGACGCGATCCTGGCGGCGTGTCTCCTGGCCGGCGCCGACCGGGTCTTTGCCCTCGGCGGTGCGCAGGCAGTTGCTGCACTGGCCTATGGCACCGAGTCGGTGCCGCGGGTCGACCGAATCGTGGGCCCCGGCAACGCGTACGTGATGGAAGCGAAGCTGCAGGTGTCCAACCGGGTCGGAATCGATGGCCCCGCGGGTCCGAGCGAGGTCCTCGTGGTGGCCGATGCCGCCGCCGATCCGGATCTGGTCGCTGCCGAGCTGGTAGCACAAGCTGAGCACGATCCCGATGCCGTGGCAATCGCAGTCGTGATCGGTAGCGCAGCGGCGGCGGCGCGAATCGAAGCAGCTCTGAGCCGTGCCGTCGCCGAGGCGGCTCGCGGCGATATCGTGTCCGCTGCGCTTGCCGGGTATGGGGGGGTGCTCACCGTCGATACGCTGGACGAAGCCGTGATCTTTGCCAACGACTTTGCGGCCGAGCATCTGCTGCTTGCCTTCGAGGGCGCCGAGCCTGCCAAGGACCGGTTCAGTGTCGCGGGGGCCGTCTTCGTCGGCTCGGCGAGCTCGGTCGCGTTCGGCGACTACCTGACAGGTGGCAACCACGTCCTGCCGACAGCTGGTCTCGGCCGGAGCTACTCGGGTCTGGGGCCGGATGACTTCGTTCGGTGGACGAGTTACCAGACCGTCTCTCCCGAAGCGGCCGCGCGCCTCGCCGAGGACACGAGCACGCTGGCAATGGCAGAAGGGTTGCCGGGCCATGCGAGGGCAGCAGCGCTGCGCGGCGCGCGATGATCACCCTGAGCGATAGCGATCTGTACCGATCTGATGAAACGAGCGGACTATGAGCAGGACCGTGGAACCGCGCCCGGGGTATCAGGCGCTCGAAGTCTACCGGCGTGAAGCGCCGCCGGTCGAGATCAATCTCGCCGACAACACCAACCTTTTCGGCTCGGCGCCCTCGGCGTTGGCGTCACTGGGTCAGTGGGCGGTGCGCAGCCCGGCGTCGTATCCGACCCTGACGACGCAGGAATTGCGCGAGAGCCTGGCCCGCTGGCTCGGCGTGACGGCCGACGCCGTGCTGCCAGGCTGCGGCTCGAATGATCTGCTCGACTCGACCATGCGCGCACTCGGCGTGCCGGGCAGCGCTCTCGCGCACGTGTCGCCCACGTTCGTGATGGGTGCGCACTTCGCGGCGTCGAACTCGCTGGTGCCGATTCCCGTCGCGACGCGGCCGGATGGGCAGCCTGACGTCGAGGCACTGCTCGCAACGGGTGCGCCGATCATCTATCTCGCCACCCCGAACAACCCGAGTGGCCAGGCGGCGTCGGCGGATGCGGTTCGGACCCTGATGGACCGGGCGCCGGGAATCGTGATGCTCGACGAGGCTTACACCGAGTACACGGGCGGCAGCTGGGCGCAGGAAGCGGCCCGGCGCGATAATGTCGTGGTCACCCGCACCTTCTCCAAGGCTTGGGGACTCGCCGGGCTTCGGATCGGCTACGCAGTTGCCTCGCCCGGGCTCATCTACGAGATCGAGAAGGCGCGTGGTCCGTACAAGGTCAGCGCTGTTGCGGAGCTGGCAGCAACGGCGGCGCTCGACCACGACGGCGCCTGGCTCGAGGACCTGGTGGCGACGACGCGGCGGGTGCGGGAGGGCGTCCGGCAGCGCTTGCTTGCGTTACGGTTCGACGTCGCACCGACGGATACCAACTTTCTCTCGATCCCGCTCCGCGACCCCAAAGCGGCCGTCGAGCTGATGGCGGGTCGCGGCATCGGAGTCCGACCGTTCGTCGACGCACCGGTCGTGGGCAGCCTGATTCGGGTTTCGATCGGCCCCGAGCCGATGATGGAGCGCTTTCTCGAAGCCGTTCGCGAGGTTAAGGCGTGAAAATTACGCTCTTCGACTATGGCGCCGGCAACCTTCACTCGCTGATGAAGGCCATCGCGGCGGCCGGGGTGGAGCCGAGTGTCGAGACTGACCCGCTCCGCGCGGTCGAGACCGACGTGCTGGTGCTGCCTGGAGTCGGCGCATTCGAGCCGGCGGCTGCGCGGCTTGCACCGGGCCGCGATGCGATGCGCCAGGCGCTGCTCAACGGATTGCCCTGTCTGGGCATTTGCCTTGGCCTGCAGCTCCTGTTCGACGGGTCGGACGAGGGGGAGGGCAGCGGCCTTGGCGTGATCGACGGCCGGGTCACTCGAATCGCCGCCGCGCGGCTGCCTCAGATCGGCTGGAATCTGATTGAAGACGCTCGCGAGCCCAGCCTGACAGGACTCACCTATGGTTACTATGCCAACAGCTATGTTGGGAGGCCTGCAGATCTCGGCGCGGTCGTGGCCTGGAGTCAGTATGAAGGTGATCGGTTTCCGGCGGCGGTGCGGCGGGGCCGAACCCTGGGGGTTCAGTTTCACCCCGAGAAGAGTTCGGCTCCTGGGCTGCAGGTGATTGCGAGCTACCTCGCCGAGGTGCGGGCATGATCGCGGTTCCGGCGGTTGATCTGCGGGAAGGCGCCTGTGTTCAGCTCGTCGGCGGGGCATACGAAGCCGAGCGGGTGCGGCTGCCGGATCCGGCCGGGGTGGCGACAGGTTGGCAGGCGCGGGGCTTCAGCCAGCTGCACATCGTCGACCTGGACGCGGCAACGGGTCGGGGCGACAACGTTCCGGTCATTGCGGCCATCGTGAGCGCAGTCGGTCGGGATGCGTCCCGTTCCGTGTCGCTCCAGGTCGGTGGCGGGATGCGCTCGGCGGAGCGCATCGAGGCGACTCTGTCGCTTGGTGTCGATCGGGTCGTTGTCGGCACCAAGGGGGTCGAGGATCCCTCCTGGCTTGCGGAGCAGGCGTCACGCTGGCCCGGACGGATCGTGCTGGCAGCCGATGTGCACGGGCGCGAAGTCGTGACTCGTGGCTGGGCGCAGGGCTCGGGTCGGGCCATCGGCGACGTGCTCCGCGCCGTCGACAGCCTGCCGCTGGCTGGAGTCCTCGTTACGGCAGTGCATCTCGAAGGGCGGCTCGAGGGGCCGGATCTCGACCTGACCAGGGCGGTTGCTGCCGATACGCGGCTGGTGGTTCAGGCCTCGGGCGGCATTCGCAATCTGGATGACATCGCGTCGCTGGCTGCTGCGGGGGCATCCCGGGCTGTCATCGGCATGGCATTGTACACGGGCGTACTCGATCCGGACGCCCTGGCGCGGGAGTATGGGCGATGAGTGTGATCACGCGACAGACCAAAGAGACCAATATCCGGCTCGAGCTGGTCCGGACTGGGCCGATCGTTGTCAGTACCACGGTTCCATTCCTCGACCACATGTTCGTCACCTGGGCACGTTATGCCGGGCTCGGCTTGACCCTCGAGGCCACGGGTGACCTCAGGCACCACCTGATCGAGGACACCGCAATTGCCCTGGGGCTCGCGGTGCGCGAAGAGTTTCCGCCACCGATCGTGCGGTATGGGCAGAAAACCGTGCCGATGGACGATGCCGTGGTCGAAGCCGTCCTCGACCTCGGTGGCCGGCCGTACTATGAGGGCCCGCTGCCCAGCAGTCTCTACGATCACTGGATGCGTTCGTTTGCCGACAATGCGCAGGCGACGTTGCACCTGATGGTGCACCGCGGTACCGATCGCCACCACATCGTCGAGGCAGGCTTCAAGGCGCTGGGCATGGCGGTGCGGCAGGCGGTGCAGCCGACTGATGAGATCGCGTCCACCAAGGGCGCGGTTCGGGTGGACCGATGATCACGAAGCGGCTGATCGTCTGTCTCGATGTTCAGGACGGTCGGGTCGTCAAAGGTGTGCATTTCAAGGATCTGCGCGACCTGGGCGATCCGGTCGAGCTCGCCAGTCGCTACGAGCGTGAGGGTGCGGACGAGATCGTCTATCTCGACATCTCTGCCTCGCATGAGGGTCGCGCCACGCTGTGGGATCTGGCTCGTGCCACTGCGGAGCGTCTCTTCGTGCCGCTGACGATCGGTGGTGGGGTGCGGACCGCCGACGATGTTGGCAAGGCGCTTCGGGCCGGGGCAGACAAAGTCGGTCTCAACACCGCTGCGGTCGAACAGCCGGATGCGATTCGTGCTGCGTCCGATCGTTTTGGTGCGCAATGTGTCGTGGTCAGCATCGACGCGGCCTGGGACGGCTCAGCCTGGCGCGTCTTCACCAAGGGTGGTCGTCAGCCGACAGGGCTCGACGCGGTGGCCTGGGCTGAAGAGGCCGTGCGGCGCGGTGCCGGCGAATTGCTGGTCACCAGTATCGATCGCGACGGCGTGCGCACCGGCTACGATCTTGCCCTGACCGGCGCAATTGCGCGGGCGGTCGACGTTCCCGTGATTGCCTCGGGCGGGGCAGGCACATCGGCGCATGTGGTGGAAGCGTTGACCGAGGCCGATGCGAGCGCGGCCCTGGTCGCAGGTATTCTGCACGATGGTGTTACCACCGTCGGTCAACTCAAGGCGGCGATGAGCGCGGCCGGCATCGAAACGCGGAGAGTCTGATATGAATCCGATGCAGGAACTGCTGCAGGCGGTGGCAGACGTCGCGCGCCGAGCGGGTGATGTGGCACAGAGCTACTTCGGAACCGGGGTCGCGGTCGAATGGAAGGACGATGGCAGCCCGGTTACCGTGGCCGATCGAACGGCGGAGGAAGCGGCCCGCGCCTGGATCCAGGAACGTTTCCCGAACGACGCCGTGCTTGGCGAGGAGTTCGGGCTATCGGGAAGTGCCTCCGGGCGGCGCTGGATCCTCGATCCGATCGACGGCACCAAGAGCTTCGTGGCCGGCGTGCCTCTCTGGGGCACCCTCGTGGCCGTGGTCGAAGGCGAGGACGTTCTTGCGGGCGCAATCAACTGCGCAGCGGCAGGTGAGCTGGTCGCGGCTGCGCGTGGCGAAGGGGCCTGGCTCAACGGCTCGCGCTGCCAGGTGTCCGATCGGGCGGCGCTCGATCAGGCTGTCGTGCTGACCACGGACGAACGGTATCCTGACAGCGAGCGGCGCCGGACCGCGTGGCAGGGGCTGGCGGCACAAGCCAGAGTCGTCCGCACCTGGGGCGACTGTTTCGGCTATCTCCTGGTGGCGTCCGGTCGAGCCGATGTGATGGTCGATGACAAGATGAATGCGTGGGACTCTGCCTGCTTGCTGCCCATTATCGAGGAAGCGGGCGGCGTCTTGACCGACTGGCGGGGCCGGCGGACTGGTTTCGGCGGCGATTCGATTGCGACCAACGCCGCGCTCGATCGCACCGTTCGCAGCATCCTCTGCGAGGGCGAACGATGACGGCGATCGATCTCGACGGACTCGATTTCAGCAAGGGCAATGGTCTCGTTACCGTCGTGACCCAGGATGCCGTGTCCGGTCGCATCTTGATGGTGGCTCATGCCGATCGCGAGGCGCTCGAGCGCACCGTGACGACCGGCGAGATGCACTACCGGTCACGAACCCGCGGACTCTGGCACAAGGGCGCCACGAGCGGCAACACTCAGCGGGTGGTCCGTCTCACGCTCGATTGCGATGCCGATACGGTGCTGGCCCAGGTCCTTCCATCGGGACCGGCTTGTCATACCGGTGCTGTTTCATGCTTTGGCAGTGCCGCCGATTCCGGTGATGTGCTGAGCCGGCTGGACGGCATCATCGCCAGCCGCGCGGTGGCGGCTGAGCCGGGGTCGAGCTACACCTCGAAGTTGCTGGGGGACCGGAATCTGCGCCTCAAGAAGCTTGGCGAAGAAGCGGCGGAGTTGGCCGTTGCCTGCGCCGATGGCGATCGGGCGCGCGCGGTCGATGAGGCCGCGGATCTCATATACCACACGCTGGTGGCCCTGCGGTCCCTGGGCGCGACGCTCGATGATGTTCGCATCGCGCTCGCTGCGCGTCAGAAGTAAGAGTCAGTCCGCCAGACTTTTTGCCCGTGATCGACAGGCGACCTGTTGGTCCGCACCCGATGTCGAACGACTGGTCATCCGAACGGATTCATCGAGGATAGCTCTGATGCCGATACGTTCCGCTGCCGTTCTCGCGGTACTGCTCTTTGCCGGCCAGCAAGATCTTGGTGGGCAGACCCCGCCGGGCGGTATGGGGGCCGCGACTCGCCCGACCTCGGGCCTGCCGCTCGTTACCAGCCGGACCGTGGCATTCACGACGAATCGGGGCTCGTGGCTGTCGCTCGATGTCAGTCCCGATGGTCGGACCATCGTCTTCGACCTCTTGGGCGATTTGTATACCATGCCGATCGGTGGTGGCAAGGCGACCCGGCTGACCAGCGGCCTGGCGTTCGACTCTCAGCCGCGATTCAGCCCTGATGGCACGCGAATCGTGTTTGTCTCCGATCGTGGTGGCGCAGAGAATCTCTGGGTCCAGAGCCTCGATGGTCGCGATACGCTGCAGCTCACCAAGGGCGACACCTTCATCTACCTCTCGCCGGTGTGGGCGCCCGATGGCCGTTACATCGTCGCGGGCAAGGCGCGCGAGCGGCTCGGTGGCCCGGCCAAGCTGTGGATCTACCATCTCGATGGCGGCACGGGGGCACCACTCATTGACGAGCCTGCGGCGCTCAAGGTGACCGGCCCGGCCATAAGCCCCGACGGCAACATGATCTGGTACGCCTCGCGGATGGGCGATTGGGAGTACGACGCAATTTTCCCGATGTACCAGTTGTCTGTCTACGATCGTCGGACCGGTGTGAGCACCGTGATGTCGGGCCGGTACGGTTCGGCGTTTCGACCGGGGGTCTCGCCCAACGGAAAATGGCTGGTGTACGGGAGCCGGTACGAAACCGAAACGGGACTTCGGCTGCGTGATCTCGACACGGGAGATGAGCGTTGGCTTGCCTATCCCGTGCAGCGTGATGATCAGGAGGCGTCGCGTGGCACGATGGACCTCTTGCCTGGCTACGCATTCACGCCGGACTCGAAGGCCATCGTGGTGTCGTATGACGGCCGGATCTGGCGTGTCCCGCTCGATGGTGGTCCGGCGGCCGAGATCCCCTTCACCGCGGAGGTGAGCGCCGAGCTCGGACCCGAAGTCCGCTTTCAGTATCCGATCGACGATATGCCGACGTTCTCCGCCCATCAGATTCGCGATGTCGCTCCATCGCCTGATGGCCGGACGCTCGCATTCACGGCTATGGATCGTCTGTATGTCGTCGATCTTCCTGATGGCGCGCCGCGCCGCGTCACGACGCTCGAGATCGGTGAGTTCATGCCCACCTGGTCGCCGGATGGGCGGAATCTCGCGTTCGTCAGCTGGGACGAGTCGGCGGGGGGCGGTCACGTGTATCGGGTTCAGGCCGATGGCCGGAGCGCGCCAATCCAGCTGACGCGTACTGCGGCGTTCTACACGCAGCCCGCCTGGGCGCCGGACGGCCGGCGAATTGCCCTCCTGCGCGGGGCAGCTCGGGATCTGCGAGATGCCCATGGCGGATTCTACAGCTACGGCCGTGGTGCTGAGTTGGCCTGGGTGCCCGCGCAGGGTGGCGATCCGGTGACAGTCCGTTTGGCGGGTACGAGCGCCTTCCCGCACTTCACCCGTGACACGACTCGGGTCTTCGTCTACAGTCGCGTCGACGGTCTCATTTCAGTACGGTGGGATGGCACCGATCCGAAGTCGATCGTGAAAGTCGCCGGCCCGTCCAACGGGCCCAGCGCCGCGCTGGTCAAGATGGCTCCGCAGGGCGATCAGGCGCTTGCGCTGCTGGGGACTGATCTCTATGCCGTAACGGTTCCTGTGGCTGGAGCGACGGCGTCCACCATAGTCGCCGATCCCGGTAACGCGGCCTTTCCGGTGCGCAAGCTGAGCGACATCGGGGCGCAGTTCCCGGCGTGGGCCCACGATGGCCTAGCCGTTCACTGGTCAGTCGGGAACGCGCACATCAGCTATGATCTTGCTCGAGCCGCAGTGCTCGAAGACAGCGTCAGGCGTTTGGGGCGCCAAGCCGGCGCTGCTCCACAAGAGGGGCAGCGCCGCTCGGCGGACCGGGATCGCTATCGGCCATTAGAACGCCGTATCGCCGTTCCGGTCCGGCGGGATATCCCGCGGGGTGAAGTCGTGCTTCGCGGTGGCCGAGTCGTGACGATGAAGGGGAAGGAAATCGTCGATGATGCGGATATTGTGATTCGCGACAATCGAATCGTTAGCATAGCGCGGCAGGGTCAGACGCCCGTGCCCGCGAGCGCCCGCGTAATCGATGTCCATGGCACCACCATCGTGCCGGGTTTCATCGACATTCACTATCACCCGCAGCAGCTCGTTCCCAACATCCACAAGGGCCAGCCCTGGCAGTACCTGGCGCAGCTTGCCTACGGCGTGACCACGACACGCGATCCGCAGTCGAGCACGACCGACGTGCTCACTTACCAGGATCAAGTCGAGGCCGGCCAGCTGCTCGGGCCACGTATCTACTCCACCGGGCCGAGCATCGACTACACGGCATTTCGGAGCTACGACGAGGTGCGGGATGCGGTCAGGCGGTATGCCCAGTACTACGAGACCAAAACCCTCAAGATGTACCTCACGGGCAATCGCCGGATTCGCCAATGGGTCGTCATGGCAGCCAAAGAGTTCGGGCTCATGCCGACGACGGAAGGCGGGCTCGACCTGAAGCTCAACTTGACGCATGTGCTCGACGGGTACTCCGGGCTTCAGCACGCTTTGCCCGCTACCCCCTTGTTCCGTGATGTGGCGGAGCTGATGACCCGGAGCGGAATTACCCATACGCCGACGCTGATCGTGTCGTACGGCGGACCGTTCGGCGAGAACTACTGGTACACCAACACCGACGTGCACGGCGACCCCAAGCTGCGCCACTTCACACCGGAGTCGGAGCTCGATGCCCGAACCCGCCGGCGCGGGGGGCGGACCGTCGCCAGCGGTGGCGGGCCGGGTGGCTGGTTCCGGAGTGATGAGTACGTCTTTGCCAAACACGCCGCGTTTGCGAAGGATGTGGTCGAAGCCGGCGGACGCGTGGCTATCGGTTCGCACGGACAACTCCATGGTCTCGGGTATCACTGGGAGATGTGGATGATGCAAAGTGGCGGGATGTCGAATCATGACGTTCTGCGCACTGCAACCATCCTGGGCGCCGAGGGGATCGGACTGGAACGCGACCTGGGGAGTCTCGAGCCCGGCAAGCTTGCCGACCTCGTGGTGCTCGGTGGTAACCCGCTCGATGACATCAAGCACACCAACACGGTGCGATACGTCATGAAGAACGGCCGCCTCTATCAGGGGGCTACCCTGGATCAGATCTACCCGGATCGGAAGCCGCTGCCTCCCTTTCCGTGGAAGGACGATCCCCCCAAGACGAATGCCGGAGTTCGGTAACGGCGTGCCGGCCGGCTACTTCCATGCACAGGTGACGAGATGACCCGTATCGAACGCGATGTTCGTTCTCCGGCTCGGCGCACCGAGCCCGCTTCCGTCGCAATGCTCCACCGTCGCCAGCGGCGACTGACGATGGCGGTCATTGTGCTTGCTGTCGGATGGGCGGCCAGTGTGATCCACGACTTGATAGCACACGTCCGTCCGGTGTCAGCCAGCGAGGGCCGGCCGGCCACATTGGCGGCAAACGACTCGGTACTCTACGTGCGGGGACTCGTCCTGTTGGATCAGAATGGCACCGAGCGGCTCCGGCTCGGGGCTCCGCTCCCTGAGCCGATCATGATGGGGCGGCGCTTTCCCCGGGGCTCGCCGGTTTCCGGGATCATCATTTACGATCACGAGGGCAACGAGCGGGGCGGATACGTCACCGGTGATGTCGGACGGACGGCCTCGCTGAGCCTCGACGAGATCAATCGCGCAGCGATCCACATCGGAGTGAGCGATCGCGGCGAAGCGCATGTCCAGCTCGGCAATGGTCTTGGTAGCTACGCATACCTCGGGGTGATTCCGTCCACCGGTTTTCTCCGCCTCGACCGGGCGGGCCAGGTGGTGACGATCTTGCCGGACACTGCGCTCGGGGTGACCCGATGAGGGGGCTCGTCCGTGCGGCCGCGGTAGCCGGGGCAATGGTGTTGGGGGGCGTGATGTCGGCCGCCGGGCAGGCAAGCAGCCACGGCACCGAACTCGTCGGCCACCGCAAAGGTGTTGCCTCCGTCGCATTTTCTCCCGATGGTCGTTGGCTCGCGTCGGGTGGCCTCGATGGTGTCGTTCGGGTCTGGGCAACTGGGACCTGGAAATTGACCCATACTTTCGATCACGGCGAGGAGGTCTACAGCGTCGCGTTTGCACCGGACAGCCGCACCCTGGCCTCGAGTGCCGGCGACAACCGCGTTGTTCTTTGGGATGTCGAGGCTAACCGGCAACTCCGGGCGACGACGTTGCCGACCTGGTCGCTGGCACTCACCTTCGCACCTGACGGCACTCTGCTCGTTGGCAGCATGGACGGAGCCGTCCGCAGGTTCGATGGAACTCTGCGGGAAAAGGGGGCAGCGCTGGCATCGGGTAACGAAGTGTGGTCCCTCACGACCTCGCAGGACGGACGGCTCCTAGTCACCAGCGTGCCGATCAAGCTTTGGGAGCTGGATACTGGTGCGGAGCTTGCGAACCTGGTGCGACGACGCGGGTACGGCCAAGGCTCGGTTGCGCTGGCGCCCGGTGGTCGCTTTCTCGCCTCCGGAGAGGCAATCGGAGGGGCGCGCACTTGGTCGCTGCCTGATGGCATGCTGCTCGCCACGTTGGAGACCAACGCCGAACGGCGTGCGGTCGGAGGGGCCGGATTCGGTCGGGTCAGCGTAGCGATGCCGGTAACCGGTGTCGCGTTCACCCCGGATGGCGGTACCCTCGCCACCGGTGGCGGCGATTGTCTCGTCCGCCTCTGGAGCGTCGGTCCCGATGGGCGCCTGACGTCGCCTGCCCCCGTTGTGCTGGGCGCCGCTCGGATGACCATCACGGCGATTGCGATCTCCCCGGATGGTGCATACCTCGCCGCCTCGAGCCTCGACCGCACCGTGCGCGTCTGGCCGCTGGGCCCGCGTGCGGGTACGCAGGCGACGGGATGCTCGTGATCGCGAAGCAGGCCGGTCACATGATCAGGCGGATCGTGCCGGCGCTGGCCGGGCTAGGATGTCTAACCGGCGTCAGGGTCCGTGAAGGCCCTGACGCCTCGACGCAGAATAGCTACCGAATCCGGGGCATCACGTTGTAGTTACTCCGCATCCGAAGCACCTTTCCGTTGGCATCGAGATCGAACGTCGTCGCCTCGGCCAGCTCGCCGTCATCGCGGATCCGCTTGAAGGTGTGCTCACCCACTTTGCGGTACTTCGTGATGGCCCGCGCCGGGTTGTCGTTGGGCAGGAAGATCGACGCTAAGCCGCCCTCCCAACGAATCACGGAAACCTCGCCCCCGAACGAGGACTGGTAGACCCCGATATACGGATCGAGCGAGCGATCCGCCGCCTGGATCTTCCCGGCAGTGTCCTTCTGGGCCGCCAGAATCGCGGGGGCCATCAGCGCGTAGGCACGCTGCGCCAGTGGCGTCGCCGGACCGTCGATGGCGTTGATGCCCGTTGCGACCGCGATCTTCTCGGTGGGCCGCATCGTCAGCTGGGTCCGGTAGCCGGGGCAGCTGCCACCGTGCCCAACGAAGACCTTGTTGTCGGTCCGGCTGACCGAGAACCCGAGGCCCCAGGTCGTCTGCGACTCAGGGTCCTGGAAATGCACCCGCTGCATGTTCCGGAGCGTGTTGGCCTGCAGGACCTCGCTGCCGCCCTTGTCGAGCAGCCGGAACTGCCACGATGCGAACTTGCCGAGGTCGAGCACGGTCGAGGCAAAGCCGGCCGCCGGCGCGATGCCATTGGCCTGGTAGAACGGCAGGATGGCCCGCTCCCCGCTCCGGGGATAGCCGCCGTAACCGACCGCCAGACGCTTGCCGCGCTCGGCGGCGGGCATATCAGTATAGGTGTCGTTCAGACCGAGCGGCGTCAGGATGTTGGTGCGCACGTACTGATCGAAGGTCTGGCCCGAGGCGGCAATCACGATCTCGCCCACCAGCGTCAAACCGAGATTGGAATACTGCCAGAAGGTCTCGGGCCGGTAGAGCATTTCCTGACTCGAGACGGCCTTCTGGATCTGCTCCCGGGTGGGAAACTGGAAAGGCGTGCTCCAATACGGGTAGGCCGCTTCACGCGGCAGCCCCGCGGCATGCGTCAGGATGCCTTCGACCGTGACGTCCGCCTGATCGTGGATGTCGCTCTTGAGCTGGAACCAGGGCAGATGGTTCTCGACCGGATCGTCGAGGCGAACCTTGCCTTGCTCGTACAGCTGCATCAGTGCGACGCTGGTGAACAGCTTCGAGATCGAGCAGATGCTGTAGAGCGTCGTCGGGGTCGCCCTGACTTTGCGCGCCACGTCGGCAAACCCATAGGCGCCCTGCCAGAGCACGTCCTGGTCGACGATGACGGCGGCCGAGAGGCCGGGAAGGCGCTTGAACGCCTGCTCGGCGTCGAGCCACTGTTCGAGCAGGGCTGTCGCTTCCTGGACACGCGGGTGCTTGGCGAGGGCCTGGGCAGCGGCGGTCCCGCTCACACCCAGAACGAGGGTCAGGGCCGCAACGGCGGTACGGATCGAGCTGCGCATCAGGAGTCCTCGAAAAATTGGAATTATGCGGGTACTGGTTTGCCGCGCCCCACCTTGCCGCCGTAACGCGCTGCCGTGATCTCGGCCAGGATGCCGAGCGCGATGTCCGCCGGTTCACGACCGCCCAGATCGAGGCCGATCGGTCCGTGGATCCGGGCAATCTCATCGGCGCTGAAGCCGGCTTCGGCCAGGCGCTCCCGCCGAAGCTGCTGAGTCTTCCGTGACCCGATCACGCCAATATACGCCGCGGGCGACCGGATGGCTGCCTCGATGGCGGGGTCGTCGAACTTGGGGTCGTGCGTCAGCAGACAAATGCAGGTCGCCGAGTCGATCCCGACGTCCTGGAAGACCTGTTCGGGCCACCCGACGATCAGCCGATCGGCATCGGGAAACCGTTCCGGTGTCAGAAAGGCCTCGCGCCCGTCCGCGACGATGGTCCGGTATCCCAGCGGCTTGGCAAGCTTGACCAGCGCCATCGCGATATGAACGCCGCCGAAGACGAGGAGCGTCGGTTGACGCGGAAAGACCTCGTAGAGTACCGTGATCTCACCGGCTGGCGTCGGAATCGTTTCGCTCGAGGCCGACAGCTTTTTGAGCGCATGCGCAGCTCCCGCAGCAATCAGCTCGGCCGCTCCGGAGTCGAGCCCGCGGATCTCGCGTTGGCCGGACTCGTGGTAGGTCAGACCGCCGCCCTGACCCGGCCCGCCAATGATCGTGGCAACGACGCTGCCTTCCGTGCCCTGCGCAGCCTGCAGAATCTCGGGCCGCAGCTCGGGCTCGACCCACATCGAAATCGTGCCGCCGCACGAGAGGCCGAACTCCCAGGCCCGCTCGTGCGTCACCCCATACTCCAGGTGCTTGGGCGTGCCGCGCTCGATGGCCTGCTGAATCTCTTCGACGACCGCATTCTCGACGCAGCCTCCCGAAACCGAGCCCGCCATCCGCCCGTCAGCCGTGGCCACCAGCACCGCCCCCTCCGGACGCGGCGCCGACCCCCAGACTCGGGTAACCACGGCCCGGCCCATCCGGGCGGGGGCAAAGCGTTCCAGGGCCTGCAACAGTTCACGCATACGTACCAGTCCGTCGGAAGGGGCGCACCAGCCGGGTGGCCAGGTGCTCCAGAGAAGCAATTGAGGCTGAGGGAAGCATTTCGTCAACGTAGGGCAGCGCCGCCTTGAGGCCCTGTACTTCGGGGCGGTAGCCCTCCTGGGCCGCCAGCGGGTTGAGCCAGAGTATCCGATGGCACGCCCGCCGGAGCTTGGCCATCTCGGCGCCAAGGGTTTCGGGGTCGCCGCGTTCCCAGCCGTCGGAGACGATCAGGACGACCGCGCCACTCCGAACGGTGCGGCGGACCCAGCGGCGGTTGAGCTCACGGAGGCTCTCGCCGATCCGGGTGCCGCCATTCCAGTCGACCACCGTACCGCCGACCCGACCCAGCGCGGCATCCGGATCCCGGGTTCGCAGCTGGCGTGTGATGCGAGTGAGCCGGGTCCCGAAGACGAATACCTCGACCGGCGCGCCCGATTGACCCAGCGTGTGCGCAAACCGCAGCATCAGGCGACTGTACGGCTCCATCGATCCGCTGATATCGGTGATCAGTACGATCGGGCGCGGGCGCTTCGGGTGGGTCAGCCAGCGCCAGCGCAGCGGGTCGCCGCCGGTGGCGAGCGCGGCCCGGAGCATCCGGGCCTGTGCCGGCCGAGCGCCCCGGTGCGCCGCGCTGGCCCAGCGCCGTGAGGGCTTCTGCGGCAGCCGCGGCGCCAACCGGGCCAGCATCCGCGCCGCGTCGAGGCGTTCGTCGCCGGTGAGCGAGGCGAAGTCGGCGTGTCGGATGCGTTCCAGCTCGCTTGCCTCGACCGTCTCGGGTCGGGGCGCGCCATCGGGCAGGATCTCCCCTGCGGCAGGCGGTACTCGGGCTGGAAAGGTCGGCGGCTGTCGGGCGTCCTGTCGAATTCGGGGCAGCGGCGGCGCATCGCTGCCGATCAGTCCGTAGCGGCGCCAGAAGAGGCCAAAGGCTCGATCATAGAGGTCCCGGTCTTCGCGTCGTCGCACGAAAATGGCGCGGCCGGCGGCCTGGACGGTCCGTCGCCGCTCGAATCCGACCGCATCGAGCGCTTCGAGGAAGAGACGGGTGTCGCCCGGACCCACCGGCAGCCCGGCGCGTCGGAGCAGTCTTCCAAACGCGACCAGATTGGCCGTCAGGGTCACCGCGCGGCCCCGAGTTCGTTCAGCAGCCCGCGGGCGCCCTCGCCGCGAATCCGAACGACGTCCTCCTGATACTTGAGCAGCACCCCCAAGGTGCGATCAACATCTTCGGCCGACAGGCTCTGCGCGCCGAGCGAGTCGAGGGCGGCGGCCCAGTCGATGGTTTCCGCGACACCAGGCAGCTTCGAAAGGTCGCTGGTGCGGAGCCGCTGCACGAAGGCAACTGCCTCGCTCGCGAGGCGCTCGCCGAGACCCGGCAGTCGAGCCTGAATGATGGCCAGCTCCCGCGCCGCTGAGGGATAGTCGATCCAGTGGTAGAAGCAGCGACGCTTCAGCGCGTCGTGCACTTCGCGGGTTCGGTTACTCGTCAGAATGACCTGCGGGCGCAGCGTTGCCGTGACCGTGCCGATTTCTGGAATCGTGATGGCGAAGTCGGCCAGCAGCTCGAGCAGGAATGCCTCGAACTCCTCGTCGGCCCGATCGACCTCGTCGATCAGCAGCACCGGGGCGACCGGTCCCGGACTTTCGATGGCGCGAAGCAGCGGGCGCCGAATCAGAAACTCGCGGCTGAAGATGTTGCGGGTCGAGGCCGCATCGGACCGGCCCTGGGCTTCGAGCAGGCGGATCTCGAGCATCTGGCGCGGATAGTCCCACTCGTAGAGCGCGGTGGCCGCGTCGATACCTTCGTAGCACTGCAACCGGATCAGCTCACCGCCGGTGACCGCGGCAAGCGTGCGAGCCACTTCGGTCTTACCCACCCCGGCCTCACCCTCGAGGAAGAGGGGGCGACCGAGCCGGAGCGAGAGGTAGAGGGCGGTGGCAAGGTCGTCGTCCGCCAGGTAGCCATGACGGGCAAACGCCTCAGCCAGCGCACCTGACGAAGCAAAGACCGGCTCCGGAACCGCGGTCATGCGGAACCGGCAGCCTGCCGCGACACCGTCTCGGCGAAGTCCTTGAAGAATTGCTCCGCGAGTTTCCGGGCCGTACCCTCGAGCAGCCGTGCGCCGACGCTGGCAACCGTACCCCCAACATCGCTGTTGGCTTCCCAGACGAGCCGGATCACACCCGGCGCCGCGTCCTCGAGCCGGAACGAGGTGGTGGCGTCCAGCGTCGATCCTGGCGCCTTGCCGCGGGCGCGCATCTTGGCGCTCTGGCCCTCGACGAGGTCGAACAGCTCGACGTTCAGGGTGAACCGAATCTTGAGCGCGCCGATGCCGAGCCCCGCGACCACCTTGAAGTGGGTCGGGTCGATTTCCTCGACACTCTCGACCACGCCAGCACTGGCCGCGACGAGCTGCGGATCGAGGATGGCTTTCCAGACCTGTTCGCGGGTGGCGCGGATTTCGGGGGCGCCGTTGAAGCTCATCCGCATGAACGACCTGCCGGTTGGATGGGGAACGGTTGCGTGTCCGGAACCTAGCGAGGTCGGCAGCGCACCGCGACCACCCGGGTCGAGGCTAGCTGACGCGGGGGCTGTAGCTCGCCCGGCCGAGCACGCAGAGCTTGCCATCCGCGTCGAGGACTTCGATGTCCGCGATGGCAATCGTCCTGCCCAGCTTCCGAACGATCGCGCGCGCCCGGACGCTCGACGTCAGCACCGGTCGGAGATAGTCGATTCGCAGGTCGATGGTCGGAACCCCGCCGCCGATCATCATGGCCACGGCGACGTCGCCGGCGATATCGACCAGCGAGGCGAGCGGCCCACCATGGAACTGCCCGGTTCCCTCGGCGCGCTCGAGCGCAGGGTGCATCGTCATGCTGAGTTCGACCGCCGAGCGGGCCGGATCAGCCGCCTCCATCCTGACGCCGAGTGCGGCAATGGCCGGCGAGGCGTCGAGCAGGGCCTGGAGACTAGCGAGCGTCATCGGGGTCGGGCTGGTCATGGCGGGGCGGGTCCTTGCGGCGGGAAAGGGTCAGGGTCGGTCGTCGCGACGGAACGTAAAGGGTGCGGGCTCGCCGCCGAGCTCGATCTCGAATCCATCGATTCTGCCGGTCGGGCTGAGCCGGAACGTCAGGAAGGCGCTGCCCCACATCGCCGGCGACCAATGTGCGCGGAAGATATCGTGATGCCAGTGCTCCAGCGAACCGCTGAGCCCCGGCCCCAGGCGAGCGACAAGGCCGTCACCGACCCGGGAAACTGTCAGGTCACCGTACAGGCTGTCACGATAGACGCCGGCGTACGCATCGAGGGGCAGGGACGGCGAGGTGTTGGGCCTCCTGCTACCGAGCAACCGACTTTCTCGGCTGGCGAGCCCGTCGCGACGAGCAGCCGTGCGACGAAGGCCGATGGCGCTGCGATCGAGATCCGGCGCGCCGAGCTCGCGATCGATGATCCAGTCGGCCAGAAGGCCGGGCAGCGCCGTGTTGTGCAGGTTGCTGAGCACGGCGACGCCGATCCGTGCTTCCGGTATCAGGGCAATCGCCGCCGACATGCCGTCGACGTTGCCCTCGTGTTCTGCCACGAGCCGGCCATGGTAGTCTTTGAGAAACCAGCCCAGACCATAGGCTTCGAAATGGGTCGGCCGGATCGCGGCGGTATCGATCGGCGGGGTACCCTCTCCGGCGAGCATCAGCTGCGGTGTAAACAGCTCGGCGATCCGCCCCGCCGACGCGAATCGCTGACTGTCGATGCGGCCTCGACCAAGCAGGAAGCGCAGCCAGCGGGCCAGGTCGGTGGCGGTGGAGCCCATCGCGCCGGCTGCGCCGAGGTTTTCGAGCACGGGTCGGTCGATGGTGCGGATCGTGTCGCGGATCCGCGCGTGCGGGGTCGCGATGTCGTCGTCGACCGGCAGGTCGGCCGCGCGGGTGCTGGTACGCGTCATCCGGAGTGGCGTCAGGATCCGCTGTGTCACGAGGTCGTCCCACGATTGCCCGGACACCGCCTGGGCAAGTTCGCCCGCCGCCACGTACATCACGTTGTTGTAGCTCAGCCCCGTCCGGAACGGCACCAGCGGCCGCATGAAGCGAATTCGCCGGGTCAGCTCGGCGCGGCTGTGCCGTGATGCGTACCAGACGAAATCACTGCCGGCGAGTCCGGTCCGGTGCGCCAGCAGGTCGCGCACGGTCACCAGATCCGTCGTCCAGGGATCGGGCATCCGAAAGCCGGGCAGATGGCGGGTGACCGGGTCGTCCCAAGTGACCAGCCCCGAATCTGCGAGCATGGCCAGGACCGTCGCCGTAAAGGACTTGGTGATCGACCCGATCCCGAACACGGTGGTCTCGGTGATGGGATCGAGCCCTCCGACGGTGCGGACACCATAACCGCGAGTCAGCACCACCGAATCGTTGCGGACGATCGCGATGGCAAGACCGGGCACCCCCCATGCGTTCAGCGCGTTCGTGACATAGCGCTCGAGCCGCTCCGGTACGACCTGCGCCGATGCGACCGATGTCAGTGCAAACAGGATGGCGGCCAGGACAAGCTGACGCATCGGGACGCGGGTCGCAGCGAATAGGGGGCTCGTTGGAACGACTGCAAGCTAGGCCATTGTCTCGGTATCAACCAGGGCTTGACGCTCGCTACAGCAGGATCGGATACTTGCCGCTTCTTCGGAGGTTTGGGTCACGATGCGTCGCCGCTATCTCGTTGCAGCTCTGGCGCTGGTCGCCGGTGTTGGGTTGTCCTCGCCGGTCGTGGCACAGGCACCGTCGCGGGAGGAATTGCTGACCGCCATGAGTGCCAAGATCGCCTGCTCGGCCGTGTTCATAACGGGGCGAGAGGTCGAGGATGCCCTGACCAACAGTGCCCCCAGATTCTGGGGCTCGTTCACCCGCGAGCGGATCACCAGGGTTGAGGTCGACCGCCAGGCTCGTGCGGTTCACCTGACCCTCGATGGCAGCCTCCGACGCACGGCCCGCGTGTTTGGCGATCAGGGCTGTGTCATCCTGCCGCGGGGCCGCGACTCCGTGGCGTTCTCGCCCCTGCCTGTCAGGACGGTTCTCGGCCCCGCCGCGTCGGCACCGTGGCCCATGGGCGATCGTCCCATCGATGGGCCATTTCCCGCCGACGTCAACCGCGCCCGCCTCGACGCAGGCCTCGACCTGGCGTTTCGATCACCGGAGGCGCTGACGCTCGCAATGGTGGTGGTTCATCGAGGACGGATCGTAGCTGAGCGGTATGCGCCAGGAGTCGACCAGGACACTCAGCTCGAAAGTTGGTCGATGGGAAAGAGCATCATTGCGGCCCTGGTCGGACTGCTGGTTCAGGAACGCAAGCTTCGCCTCGATGATCGCGCACCGATCGAGGAGTGGCAATCCCCGGGCGACCCGAGGGCTCGGATCACCATCCGCGACCTGATGCAGATGAGCAGCGGGCTCCGCTTCTCCGATGCCACAGATCCAGCGGAGACCTGGGGACAGGCGCATCCCGACCACCTCTACATCTACTCAGGCGCAGTCGATGCCTTTGCCTTCAGCATCGGCAAGCAGCCCGAGCACCCTCCCGCGACGGTGGGGCGCTACCGCAACGTCGACCCACTGACGTTAGGCGGAATCGTTCGGCGGACCCTGTCGGCGGCTGGCGAAGAGTACCTCACTTGGCCGCAGCGCGCCTTGTTCGATCGGATCGGGATTCGCCGTCAGGTGCTCGAGACCGATCCGTACGGCAACTTTCTGCTGACGGGTTACGACTACGGAACTGCGAGGAACTGGGCCAGGCTCGGTATGCTCTACCTGCAGGACGGCGTCTGGCAGGGTCAGCGTCTTCTCCCGGAGGGCTGGAGTCGGTTCGTGAGCACGCCTGGCCCCGCCTGGAAAGAGCCGGTGTACGGTGGCCTGTTCCGACTCAACGGCAACGGCGAATGGAACATGCCTCGCGATGCCTATTTCATGAGCGGCGGTGGCGTCAGCAAGACAATCGTGATTCCGTCCCATGATCTTGTGATTGTGCGGATGGGTCATCTTCAAGGCACTCGCAAGCACGAAGCCGACCTCAATCTCGCGTTGGGCGAGATCCTTGCCGCCATTCCCCAGCGTGGAGAGTAGCTCGGCCAGACTTCATGATTCCTTCAGGCTCGTGAGTGTACCTTGGGAGTTGGCATGAGCTTCACATTCAGTCCTGAAGGAGGCAAACATGGGATACCTGCGAGGCGCGGAACGAACTGTCCGGGACGTGATGACTTCGGATGTGATCTCGATTCATCCGGATCAGACCGTGACGGAGCTGATCGGCCAGCTTGCCGATACCCACGTGTCTGGTCTGCCGGTCATCGACAGCCGGCGTCGCCTGCTTGGCGTGGTCTCGACTACTGACCTGCTGTCGGCATTTGCCGAGGCCGGTGATGGCGAGGCTCGGGAGCGGTTGATGCAGCAGACGGCGCGAGACATCATGACGCCGCGAGGTCTCGTGGTCGAGCCGGATCTCGAGCTTCGCGAGGCAGCGCTGCAGATGGAGTATGGCGGGGTGCGCCGGCTGTTCGTCGAGTATGAGGGGCAGGTGGTCGGTGTGATTTCCCGCAGTGACATCAACCGGGTCTACGCCCTCGGTCTGCTGAACTAGCGCGTCAGGGTGGCTCCGGTACCCCCTTCCGGAGCCACCCCCGGCGCGTTACTTGGGGCCGACCAGCACCGCATTGGTGAGCAGCTCGGCCGGCCCGCGCCAGTATTCCTGATCGGTTCACAGATCGCCCATTGAAGTAGCTTGAGAACAATGGCGGCCCCCGTGAGATCATCAATATGAGCTACGGTGGCGCGGTCAATGCCTGGTGGCGCCGATCATCGGCGGGGTTGCCATCTGCTGAGAGAATTCCTCTGGCGGGAGCCTCCTGGAGTTCGTACCTTGCTCATACTCCGGTGACGCTGGGCATACTACGATGAAATCACCTCGGCTCTATTGGTTCTCGGTCGTTGCGCTTGCCTGCGGAACTGCGACAGGTCCCGGCGCGACGGGGCAGGTCGGCGATGTATACGTATCGGTTTCGTTAGAGCCGACAAC
>JAHBVU010000028.1 GCA_019637315.1 Gemmatimonadales bacterium | reverse complement strand
CCTCTGCGGAGCTGCTGCCCGGAACGCTCGACGTGCTGATCCTCAAGGCCGTTTCACTCGGCAAGCTGCACGGCTACGGCGTGCTGCTCCGGATCGAGCAGATCTCGGGCGGCGCCCTCCTGGTGCAGCAGGGCGCGCTCTACCAGGCGCTGGCGCGGCTGGAGCATCGCGGGCTTCTCGACTCCGAATGGGGCACCTCGGAAAACAACCGCCGCGCGAAGTACTACCAACTCACGGCCGCCGGGCGTCGCACTCTCGGGCAGGAAACTGCCAGCTGGCAGCGACTGTCGGATGCCATCGGCATGGCGCTTTCAGCCACGCCCAGCGAGGTGTGATCCATGCTGTCCGAACTGATCGCCAGGATGCGCTCCCTCTGGCGCGGTGTCGCCCGCACCCGTCAGGTCGACGCTGACCTCAAGGAGGAGTTCCGCCTCCACATCGAGCTGCGCACCGAGGATCTGATCCGAACTGGGATGCCCCCCGCCGAGGCTGCGCGGGTAGCGCGCGCCGAGTTTGGGAGCGGGGACTATCACGTCGGGGAAGCACGGCAGGCACGGGGACTTGGCTGGTTCGACGAGATGCGCTTCTCGTGGCTCGACCTCAAGCTCGGGCTGCGGATGCTGGTGAAGTACCCGGTCCTGACGATCGTCGGCGGCTTCTCCATGGCGTTCGCGATCTGGGTCGGCGCCGGGACGTTCGAGGCCGTTCGGCAGCTCGTGTTTCCCACGATTCCGCTCCCCGACGCCGGTCGGATCGTGGTGCTGCAGAACTGGGACGCGATGGCAAACCGGCCGGAGCCACGGGCCACGCACGACTTCGCTGCCTGGCGTAGCACGGTTCGGTCTGTCCAGGACCTGAGCGCCTACCGCACCGTGGCCCGGAACCTCATGATCACCGAAGGTCTGGCGGAGCCGGTGTACGCCGCCGAGATCAGCGCAGCGGCGTTCCGCGCCTTGCGGGTTCCACCGGTAGTCGGTCGTACGCTGATCGAAGCGGACGAGCAGGCCGATGCGCCGCTCGTCGCGGTGATCGGCTATAACCTGTGGCAGCGACGCTTCAACGGTGATGCGGAGATCGTTGGGCGCACGGTTCGCCTGGCGGGTGCTCCCGCGACGGTCGTCGGCGTCATGCCCGCCGGATTCGCCTTCCCGCGCGCCCAAGAGTTCTGGGTGCCGCTCAGGATCGACGCCGCGGGATACGCACCGCTTCAGGGAGCACCGATCGGGATCTTCGGCCGGCTCGCACCGGGCGCCTCGCTCGAGCAGGCACGCACCGAGCTCACGAGTCTCGGACAGAGGGCCGCCCTCGACTACCCGCAGACGCATCAGCACCTCCGCCCGCAGCTGTTCACCTTTGCGGAATCGGTGCGAGCAATCGGCGGACCTGGCGGGTCCATGATGCTGCTGACGGGCAACCTCTACGTCATCCTGCTCCTCGTGCTCGTATGCGCCAACGTCGGGCTGCTGATGTTCGCGCGCGCGGCATCCCGCGAGAACGAGATCATCGTTCGCTCCGCGCTCGGCGCCAGGAGGCGGCGCATCGTGATGCAGATCTTCGCCGAGGCGCTGGTGCTCGGCGGGGTCGCGGCGGTCGTGGGGCTGACTGCGGCAGGATGGGGAGTGCGGTGGGGGCTCGACCTGATGCGCTCGGTGCTCACCGACGGAAGCGGCAACTTCCCGTTCTGGGTCGACGGCCAACTCTCGCCGCTGACCTTCGTGTACGCCACCCTGCTGACGCTGCTGGCCGCTGCGATTGCCGGCGCGCTGCCAGGACTCAAGATCACCCGCAACCTGGGCAATCGCCTCAAGGGCACGACCGCCGGCGCGGGCCGCACGCATTTCGGCGGACTGTGGACGGCGGTGATCGTCCTGCAAATCGCGGTGACGATGGGCTTTCCCGTTGTCACGTTCATCGTGCGCCGGGACATGGTGGAACTCGAGGTACAGCCGTTGCCCTTCCCTGTCGATCAGTACCTCTCGGTGCGACTCGACATGGAGCGGACCCCTACCGAACCCGGGGCCGATACGAGTGCGGCGGCGTTTCAGGCGCGCTACGCAGCTGCAGCACAGAAACTCGAGGCGCGACTTCAGTCGGAGCCTGACGTGGCGGGAGTCGTATACGCCCAGCATCTGCCCCGCCAGTCACACCCGAACCATCAGATCGAGGTCGATGAGGGCGCGGTCGCCCCGCAGGACGAGCGTGGCCATCGGGTCGGATCGTCGCACGTCGATCCGAAGTATCTCGACGTGCTCGGCGTATCGATGGTGGCGGGGCGCTGGTTCAGCAGCGGTGACGCCAGTCCGGACGTACGCGTCGCCGTGGTGAACCAGGCGTTCGTCGACCGCGTCATGGGAGGCAAGAATCCGATCGGTCGGCGGATTCAGTATGCGTACCACTCGGACCCCAAGCCGCAGTTCGAAATCATCGGTGTCGCGCCCGATGTCGGGATCAGGTCGGGATGGGGAGCAGCGGGCATCTACCATCCGCTCGTCCGCGGATCGATCTATCCGCTCAATGCCGCCATCCACGTCCAGGGCGACCCCAGGACCCTCGTACCGCGCTTGCGGGCCATCGCGACGGATGTCGATGTGACGCTGCGCCTGACGGACCTGATGCCCCTGAAAGATGTCGTGAACGGAGAGGTGAGCTTTCAGGCCTTCTGGGTCAAGCTGACGACCATCGTGAGTGCGATGATCCTGGTGTTCTCGCTGGTGTCGATCTACGCCGTGATGTCGTTTGCGGTATCACGCAGGACCCGGGACATCGGGGTGCGCGTCGCACTTGGCGCGAGTCCGAGGCACGTCATCCGCACCGTGTTCAAGCAGCCGTTGCGTCAGCTCGGCTTGGGGTTACTGGCGGGCACCGTGCTGGTCTGGGCGTTGTTCGGAGGAACGGACAACGGCGTGCCGACAGTCCAGCACCTCCTCACGCTCGGCGCGTACACGACCCTGACGAGCGTGGTGTTCCTGATCGCGTGCGCCGTTCCGACGCGCCGGGCGCTTGCGGTGCCCCCCACCGAGGCCCTGCGGGATTCCTGACGGCGACTTTTGATCTCAGCCTCCTCGTCCGGAGTTGCTGCCATACGGACACGTCGATAGTTTTGTCCGTAACGAAGGAGGCTCCATGGCCAGCACACCGAAACCGTCCGGCCGCCCCCAGTCCCGGAAAGGGAAGGTCCGAAAAGAGTTCTGGCTGAATCCCAGGCTGCTCAAGAAAGCCCAGGATCTCCTGGGAACCGCCACCGAGCGGGAAACCGTAGAAACGGCTCTGGATCTGGTCGGGTTCCGACGTGAGCTCGCGATGGGCGCCCAGGCGTTGGACGGCCTCAAGCTGCGTCGGATCGACTGAGGCGTGGCCCACCGGAAGTTTGTCCTCGATACGAACTGCTTCATCGATGCCGCCCGCGACGCAGACTTCCGGGCCGCGTTCACCCGCTTCTCCGAGGCCGCGGCCGCCGGGCTCTATCTGAGTGCCGTGGTAGCGGCTGAGCTCCGGGCCGGGCTCGCGAATCGGAAAGCCCGCACCCAGTTCGAAGACGAGGTATTGGGACCGTTTGTCCGTCGAGGGCGGGTCCTAACGCCGACAGAGCGCAGCTGGGATGCGCTTGGGCACGTATTGGCTACACTCAGCGAGCCCGACGGGCTCCGCGCAGCCCAGATCCCGCGCAGTTTCGTCTTCGATATCTTGATCGCGCAGAGCTGTCGCGAAGCGGGGGCTACCTTGATCTCGCGGAACACACGGGATCTGGCTCGTATTGCGGAGATTACTCCCTTTGCGTTCGACGCGCCCTTTCCGGATCTGGGCGCCGCATAACCAGCGTCCGTGTCATGTGGAAGCGGTCTGAGTCGCACCTAACAAAAACGCGGAAGAGCATGAGAACCAACCTGCTCCGTTCCGCAGCGTTGGAGGAGCTCGAGCGTTGCGGCGCTCCGGTGCTGATCCAGTCTGTCGCTTACTGCGGACCACAGGTTCTGCTACCGGGATGCGAGGAACGCCGCCGAGAACTGCGTGACAGCCGCAGCGCCGAGGAGAGTGTAGTGCGTCGTGTTCGGGATGATCGCGAGGCGGTTGGGCGATCGCAATGATCCGTCGAAACCGGCCTCGCGCTGACCGCCGCCCAGCAGTTTGTAAAACTCCACGATGTGCTCAGGACGCATCGCGTCGGCATCCGCAAACACCAGTAGCGTCGGCGCCTCGATGGCGGCCACCGCGGCCGACCAATCGTGACGCCGATTGGCGAGCTCTCCCGTCTTCCTGAACACCGTTTCCCAGTTCACGGAAGGATACATCGCGGCAAGCGGCGATGCGCTCACGCTGGACCCGAGCGCCGACGCCGCCGAGGGCATCTTCTCGAAGGCCTCGAGGACCTCCGGGAAGTAGCCCTCGGCGCGAAACGCGGTCGAGATCACAATCAGCCTGTCGATGCGTTGGGGATGGCGGATTGCGATCTGCAGCGCAACGAGTGCGCCGCTCGAATACCCCATGACGCTGGCCTTCTCGATGCCAAGATGAGCCATCACCGCGGCAACATCGTCAGCGAACGTCTCGAACGACCAGGGTAGGCTGCTGTCCGTGCTCAAACCGTGGCCGCGGGCATGCAGCGCGACAACCTTGTGGGTCTTGGCCATTTCCGCCAGCGGCGCACCGAACATCTCTGACGGCGTAACGCCCCCGTGCAGCATGATCAGGGGTGGGCCGCTGCCGTGGATCTCGTAGTACAGCTCGACACCGTTGACTGCGGCATAGCCCTTCGAGTCTGGTGCGCGCATGGCCTGTCCTTTCGCCGTCGTCGGGTGCGCGGTCAGGGCAAGGGCCGCGGCAACGAGGACCATCAACGGGGACCTTCTCATGACTTCGCCAAGGCAGCGAGAAGCTCATCCAGCAGTTCAAACTGCTCGCCTGCACCGCTCGTGCCCGTGCTACCGGAGGCAATGGCGTCGTCGAGCGCTTGCTTGGAAGGATAGAGCTCGGTCAGGACCAGGAGCGTCCTGCCGTCCCTTTCCTCGAAGGTCACTGTGGAAATGCAACCCTCGGCGCTCTCCTCGTTGGTCCAGACGATCCGCGAGTGGGGCGTCACCTCGAGGTATCTGCCGAAGAACGCCATCGGCTGGTCCAGGGCCGGGTGGCTGAACACGAAACGGTAGGTGCCACCGGTGCGAACATCGGCCTCACAGGAAACAAAGGATATCCCGAACGAAGGCGGCGTCCACCATCGCCTGAGCAGTTCGGGCTTGCTCCAGGCCTCGAACACGAGGTGCGCAGGGCCGTTGAGGAGTCGCGTGACGACGATCTCACGCTCAGAGGTTCGTTCTACCGTCGTAGGGTTCTTCATGGGCTACTCACCTCGTCTTTCGGCGTCCATTGACTCGTTCCTCCCGGTGCAGTTCCGCAACGATGTTGTCCAAATCGTCAAACCGCGCGTCCCAGAGCTTGCGGTAGCTCTCGATCCAGGCCCCCTCCTCCTCCAGCCGGCGCTCGCCAAGCTTGCAGGTCCGAACCCGCCCGACCTTTACCGTGGCGACAAGCCCCGCTTGCTCCAGGACCCCAACGTGCTTCTTCATCCCCGTGAGGGTCATACGGAACGTCCTGGCGAGATCCGTAATCGAAGCGTCCGCATGTCCCAGCCGCTCCAGAATGCCGCGTCGGGTGGGATCCGAGAGTGCGGCGAACGAGGCGTTCAGGCGAGTTTGAAACTGAACCATATAGTTCAGTATAGGCAGATCGAACCGAGTATGCAAGGGCGCGGGGCTGTCGTGCGTCTGGCGGCCTGCCGAGGCCTCATTGGCGTGTCCTCGCACTCGCGCACTGCTACCGTCCGTTCGTCTCGAAACGCCGACCAACGACTTCGCGTGCAGCGGACAGGCATTCCGATTTGCGTGTTGCCCAGCCGCAGCCACGCCTCCATGTTGTTTAATGGATGGCGCGGTCGCTCAGCACCCGAACGGCCGACGCCGATGCCCACGATCGCTGGGCACACGCTATCGGGGAATCGACGGGAGTACAGGAATGCTGTGGAATCGCCAATCAACAGACGAGCGCACCTACTCGCAGAGACGACTGGCCTCGGTCGTACGCTCGACTCTTACCACGTTGCTCGTCGGGGTGACCGCGTGCAGCAGCGTTCCGCGATCTGAGGGAGGCAGCCTCGACGAGAAACCCCCGACTGGAACCCCGCTCGTGATTCGGAACGTGACGGTGATCGATGTCGTGAGTGGTGCAGAGCTGCCAGCCATGACCGTCGTGACACGGGGCGATCAGATTGTCGATTTCGGCACGAGTGTGACGGTTCCTTCCGACGCTCTGCAGGTCGATGGCACTGGCCAGTACCTGATCCCCGGCCTGTGGGACATGCACGCGCACCATCAGGCGACCGGTGTCGAGGCGACTGATCTGTTTGTCGCGAAGGGTGTAACGGGCACCCGCGACATGGGAGGCGACCTGGACTTCATTCTGCCGTTGCGCGATCGGATCCGCCGGGGTGAGGTCCTGGGTCCCGAGATTGTCGCTGCCGGGCCGATCCTCGATGCTGCTCCGCCGGACTGGCCCTATCGACAGCGCGTGACCGATTCGCTCGAGGCGATTGCGGCGGTCCGAGCCCTGCATGAGCGGGGCGTCGATTTCATCAAGGTTCATGACCACACGCCGCGGGAGGCGTTCGTTGCCATCGCAGCCGAGGCAAGGACGGTCGGGCTTCCGTTGGCCGGACATGTGCCCGGGCGTATCAGCATCGAAGAAGCCGCCGCCTCCGGAATGCGCAGCATCGAGCATCTCTCGAACTTCCAGGTCTTTATGGCGTGTTCGGGTGGTCCCGCCTACAGCCGGGATCGCTGCGCCGATCTGTTTGCGAGCCTGGCGAGCAACGGGGTTTGGCAAACTCCGACGGTTGCGTTCTTCAGGAGCATGCCGGAGACGTTCTCGGGCCGAGCGGTACCGCATGCTGCGTACGCCAGCGAGTCGCTGCTCGAGCTCATGCGTAAGAATGCGGAGGCCTCGAGCCTTTCCGAGGAGGCCCTGGCATTCCTTCGCGCGGCCAGCGAGGCCAGCCTTGGGGCGATCCGCGATCTGGTTGCCGGCGGAAGCGGCATCCTGGCGGGGTGCGACGGCCTGGTACCCGGATTCTGCCTTCACGATGAACTGGAGTGGCTCACCAAGGCCGGATTGTCGCCGCTGCAGGCGCTTCAGACGGCCACGGTCAATCCAGCCCGCTTCCTCGGACGCGAGGCGACCCAGGGCACCATCGAGCGCGGCAAGCGAGCCGACCTCGTCCTGCTGGCCGCCAATCCACTTCAGAGCATCGACAACGTGCGCCGTATCGAAGCTGTCGTGGTTCGAGGCCGCCTATTGCGCAAGGCAGAGCTCGACCGGATCGTCGCCTCGCACCGTCGTCCCGACGACGCGCAGGGCGCGGGCGCCGCGCCTGGTCGGTAGCACGCGGTTGCCGCGGCCTGTCCTCGCACAGTAGCTTCCCGGTTCCCCTCTGGCGCTGGAACGGCATGGCCAAACTCGTTTTCGGAATGAATCAGTCGCTGGACGGCTACGTCGATCATATGGCGTTCATGCCGAGCCCCAGGCTCTTTCGCCACTTCATCGAGGAAGCTCGAGGGCAGGCGGGCAGCATCTATGGTCGCAACATGTATGAGATCATGCGCTACTGGGACGAGGACCATCCCGAGTGGGATGCACCGGAGCGCGATTTTGCCGCGGCGTGGCGCAACCAGCCGAAGTGGGTCGTTTCGCGGTCGCTGAAGACCGTCGGCCCCAACGCCACGCTGGTTTCTGACAACATCGAACCCGTACTCCGCCGGCTGAAGGCGGAGCACGACGGCGAGATCGAGGTGGCTGGCCCGAACCTGGCACACAGTCTCACAGGTCTTGGCCTGATCGATGAGTATCGCATCTACCTGCACCCCGTCGTGCTAGGGCATGGCGCACCATACTTCGCCGGCCCTCGACCGCCGCTTCGTCTGGTCTCGAGCGATCGCGTCGACGAGAGCGTGATCAGACTGGTTTATGTTCCTGAATAGGGGATTACGGCCAGCAGCCGTTTGAACTCAATTCACGTCGACGCGAGGCCATGGGTCGCAGCCCCTGATGTGTCGCAGCATCCGGAATCACCCAGCAGGACGGTTAGCCATGCTCGAGAGCTTTGCCATCGCCCCGGCCGCGAGCCGCCCGCTCTGGGTCATCGGCGCCATCGCAGGCTTCCTGGTGCTGCTGGTGCTCGTCTTCCTCTACGTCGCCTCCGCAAGCCGCCGCACGCAGTTCACGCTGGGCGACGAGGGCCTGACGATCAGCCGAACCCTCTATGGACGCACGATTCCGTGGTCCGCCCTGGCTACCGATTCGGCCCGAATGGTGAACTTGTCCGAGGAGCGGGAGCTGCAGCCGACCATGCGCACCAACGGTGTGGGTCTGCCCGGCTACCTGACCGGCTGGTTCCGGCTGCGCGCCGGCGGGCGCGGGCTGCTGTTCGTGACCGACCGGAGCCGAGTCGTGGTGGTTCCCACGCAGAACGGATTCACATTGCTGCTGAGTGTCGATGACCCGGAGGCGTTCCTCGCTGCACTCCGCCGGGGCGCCTGATTGCACAACCGGAAGCCCGCCGCTCGGTGACCGCTCGCATGCCGTCGACCCTTCTGTTGCTGCTCGGCACGGCGGCCGCCTACCTCACTCTGGCCTGGTTCCTCCAGCGCAGCGTCACCTTTCCCGCGCCGTCGACGTACGCCCGAGTGCCGCCGAGCCATGCCGAGCTGGTCCGACTGGAGCAGCCGGCGGGGACCGTGGAGGCCCTGTACCTCGCGCCGACACCGGCGCCGAGCATCCCGGCCCCTCTGTTGGTCTTCTTCCATGGCAACGGCGAGCTGGTGGACTACTGGGTGGAGCCGTTTCAGGAGGTGCAGAGCTGGGGTTGGGGAGTGCTGCTGGTCGAGTATCCCGGTTATGGTCGCTCCGCAGGCAGCCCGTCGGAAGCCACGATCCGGGCCGCAGCGCTCGCCGCGCACGACTGGGCTCGCAGCGACCCGCGCGTCGACGGGACCCGCATCGTGGCCTACGGGCGGTCACTCGGCGGGGGCCCCGCCGCATGGCTTGCCGGCGAGCGGCAGTTGGCCGGACTGGTCCTCGAATCGAGTTTTACCAGCGTCCGCGCCCTGGCGCGCCGGTCCCTGGTGCCAGGCTTCCTGGTGCGCGATCCGTTCGACAACCTTGCCGCCCTCGCCCGATTCCGGGGGCCGCTGCTGGTGCTGCACGGACGGGACGACACGCTGATACCGGTCGGGCACGGCCGCGCCCTTGCCGCCGCGGCCTCCGGTGCCGAGCTTCATGAACTGAACTGCGGGCACAACGACTGCCCGCGACCGTGGCAGCAGATCCTGGCGTTCCTCGATCGCCTGCCCGCCCCGAACAGGTGAGGCGGGCGGGGGCAGGGAGCGCGCCCTGCCGAACCTCGCCCGACTCGTAGTCGACCACCCGAACTGGAGCCCCGACGATGGCCCTGCCACCGGTCCTGCAACGCGTGAGGTTCCCGGTCATCGCGGCGCCGCTCTTCATCATCTCCAATCCGGCGCTCGTGATTGCGCAGTGCACGGCCGGGGTGGTGGGCTCGATGCCCGCTCTCAATGCGCGCCCGGCGGCACAGCTCGACGAGTGGCTGGCCGAGATCACCGAGACGCTGGCCGCATGGGACCGCGACCACCCTGACGAACCGGCCGCGCCCTTCGCGGTCAACCAGATCGTGCACCGGAGTAACGACCGGCTCGACCACGATATGGGGATGTGCGCCAAGTACAAGGTGCCCATCGTGATCACCTCCCTCGGTGCGCGCACCGACGTCAACGACGCGGTGCACAGCTGGGGCGGCATCGTGCTGCACGACATCATCAACAACACCTTTGCCCGGAAGGCAATCGAGAAGGGCGCGGATGGCCTCGTCGCCGTTGCTGCCGGCGCCGGCGGGCATGCCGGTGTGAAGAGTCCGTTTGCCCTGGTGCAGGAAATCCGCGAGTGGTTCGAGGGACCGATTGCGCTGTCCGGAGCCATCGCCACCGGTGGCGCGGTGCTTGCCGCGCAGGCCATGGGCGCGGATTTCGGTTATATCGGCAGCGCCTTCATTGCCACGCACGAGGCGCGCGCTTCCGAGGCCTACAAGCAGTGTATCGTCGAATGCAGCTCCGACGATATCGTCTACACGAGCCTCTTCACCGGCGTGCACGGCAACTACCTCTCACCCTCGATCCGCGCTGCCGGCCTCGACCCGAACCAGCTGCCCGAGAGCGACCCGAGCAAGATGGACTTCGGCAGCGGCGGAATCACTAAGAAGGCGTGGAAGGACATCTGGGGCAGCGGCCAGGGTATTTCCGCCGTGAAGGCCGTCGTCAGTACCGGCGACCTGGTGGCGCGCCTGAAGCGCGAGTACGCTCTGGCTCGCCAGCGAATGAGAGACGTCGACCCCGTCATCGCGTAGGCGATGCGCCCCGCTGAACCCGCGCCGCAGGCATCTCGGACTCCACCCATCGAGGTGCCCGGCGACTGGCTAGGTACGCAAACGCGGTATCCTGCTTCGCGTTCAAGGAGACATCAGCCCGATGCCACAGGCACCTGCACGATTCGCCGCGCAGCCGATCAGGTTTGATGCCTCACGGACGCGGACCACGCTGTTCGCAGCGCTGCGGCGTGCGAGCAGAGAGTTTGGCCCGACGAAGGTCATCGTGGTCGACGGCGACGACCGCGAGCTGACCTATCGCGACATTATCCGCGCGGCCTTTGCACTCGGCTCGGCACTGAAGCCGGGAACCCGCCGGGGCGACGGGGTTGGCATCATGCTGCCGACCGGTGCAGGCGCTGTGGTTGCCTTCTTTGCGGTGAGCGCGTATGGCCGCGTGCCCGCCATGCTGAACTTCACCGCCGGAGCCAGGAACATCAGAGCTGCCATGAAGGCGGCTGCGGTGACACGCATCGTCACGGCTCGGAAGTTCGTGGAGCTTGCCGGTCTGGAGTCGCTCCTGGCCGAGCTCGAGGCGTCGGCCGAGATCGTCTATCTCGAAGAGGTTCGGGAGAGGCTGTCGCTGGGCAACAAGCTCGCGGCTGCGCTCGGCGGGCTGGTGCCGGGAATCGTGGCGGCTGCGCCCTCACCAGAGCACCCTGGCGTCGTTCTCTTTACCTCGGGCACCGAGGGCGAACCGAAGGGTGTGGTCCTGAGTCACGCCAACGTGATGGCCAACGTCGAGCAGGTCCGCGCACATATCGGTCTGAGCGCAGAAGCCGACATTCTATTCAATCCGCTGCCGACGTTTCACTGTTTCGGCCTGACGGCGGGCGCCATCCTGCCCCTGATTGCCGGAATCAAGGTGTACTTCCACCCTTCGCCGCTGCAGCCGAAGGAGATCGTGCGGCGGCTACGCAAGAGCCGAGCGACCATTCTGCTCGCGACCGACACCTTCATTTCACAGTACGCCCGCACCGGGCAGGAAGGCGACCTCGATTCGGTGCGGCTGGCGGTCTGCGGCGCCGAGCGCGTGAAAGACGAGACCCGCAACTACGTGCGTCGCAAGTACAGCATCGAGATCCTCGAAGGCTATGGCGCGACCGAGGCGAGCCCCGTGGTCGCTGCAAACCAGTGGGAACGAAACAAGCCCGGCACGGTCGGCGTCCTGATGTCCGGCATGGAGTCGAGACTCGTACCCGTCGAAGGATTGGACGAGGGTGGGCGCCTGCACATCCGCGGCCCCAACGTCATGAGCGGCTACCTGCGGCCGTCCAATCCAGGTGTGCTCGAGGCGCCCGCTGGCGGGTGGCACGACACCGGCGACATCGTGACCATCGACGAGGAAGGCTTCATCACGATCAAGGGCCGGGTGAAGCGATTTGCCAAGATTGGCGGGGAGATGGTGTCACTCACGGTCGTCGAGAACTGCGCCAGCGCGGTCTGGCCGGACGCTCAGCATGCGGCCGTTTCCCTGCCCGACCCGCGGAAGGGCGAGCAGGTCATACTCCTGAGCGACGCCCCGGACGCCAATCGTGAGGCGCTGGTATCCTGGGGGCAGCGCCATGGGGTGCCGGAAATCTCCCTGCCCCGCCGCGTCCTCCCTGTCAGCGCCATTCCCATACTCGGCACGGGCAAGATCGACTACGGTTCGGTGCAGCGGGAGGCAGAGCGGTTGGTCGGCTCCTGATTATCCGTTGACCCGCTGCCAGCGCTGGCGCAGGGGGAGGGGGGTGCGTCTCTCCCGCAAGGGTCTTATCCTGACAGGGTTCCTCGCTCACGCACTGCGGGATCCTGCCCGGAGCCCCGACCACCCAATCTGGTGAAATGGCACGATGAGCCCCAACTCCTCCGACGACGTTCGCAACGCCCTCTCTTCGTCTCCCGCTTCGGGAGAGAACACACCGAGCTCTTCCCTGGACCGGCGAGGGTTCCTGGGCAAGGCCGCCATCGTGGCGGGAGGCGCCGCCCTCACGGCCTGTGCCCCTGGGGGGGAGGCGGGGACCGGCGGTGAGAGCGCCAGCGTCATTACCGGGCCCCGGGTGAGGTGGCGCCTCGCCTCCTCCTTTCCCCGGAGCCTCGACACCATCTTCGGCGGGGCGGAGCACCTATCCGAGATCGTCTCCACCCTCTCCGAGGGTCGCTTTACCATTCGTGCTCACCCGGCGGGAGAGGTGGTACCCGGTCTGGAGGTGATGGACGCCGTCCAGCAGGGCACGGTCCAGATGGGTCAGACCGTGAGCTACTACTTCAGCGGCAAGAACCCGGCGCTCGTGCTGGATTCCACCCTGCCCTTCGGGCTGACCGCCCGACAGCACGGGGCCTGGATCAATGCGGCAGGCGGCTTGGACCTGGTCCGCGCCATCTACGCTGATTTCGGGATCATCTCCTTTCCGGGGGGCAACACCGGTGGGCAGATGGGCGGCTGGTTCAAGCGGGAGGTCAACTCGCTGACCGATGTCCGGGGGCTCAAGATGCGGATTCCCGGAGCGGGGGGCGAAGTCATGAATCGACTCGGCGCCACCGTGCAGGTCCTGCCGGGCGGTGAGATCTATCCCGCGCTCGAGCGTGGAGCCATCGATGCGGCCGAATGGGTCGGGCCCTATGACGACGAGAAGCTGGGGTTCCAGACTGCCGCGCGTTTCTATTACTACCCTGGATGGTGGGAGCCGGGCGCCGAGTTGGTGTACCAGGTCAACCGGCGAGCCTGGGATGAGTTGCCCTCCGCCTACCAGGAGATCTTCCGGTACGCCGCCGCCGCCGCCGCAGCCAACATGGTGCAGCGGTACGACCATCAGAACGCGCCCGCCCTGCAGCGCCTGATCGCCGGGGGCACACAGCTCCGACGCTTCTCCGACGAGATCTTGCGGGCAGCTCAGACCGCGGCCCACGAGATCGCCGAGGAGAATGCCACAAAGGACGCCGCCTACCGGCGGATCTACGAGCATTGGAAGGCGTTCCGCGAAGACGCCTTCCGCTGGTTTGGGACTACGGAGCTGGCGTACCAGAACTTCGCGTTCGGTGAGAAGCGGGGGTAGCACCCCTTCGCCGGTTCGGCGGGCGCAACGCGAGCGGCCCCGGGGGAAGTCCCCGGGGCCGCTCGACTTTCAGCCTCCGCCGGCTCCGGAACCTACCGGGTCACCAGCTGGGGAAAGACCACGAGGGCAAGCAGGCCGATCAGCTGGATCACGATGAAGGGAATGACGGCCCGGTAGAGAACCGACGTCTTCACTTCCGGAGGCGCCACCCCCCGCAGATAAAATATCGCGAACCCGAAAGGCGGTGTCAGGAATGAGGTCTGGAGATTCATCCCGATCATCACTCCGAACCAGACGAGGTCGATCTCGAGAATCCTCGCAATGGGCACCAGGAGGGGAACCAGGATAAAGGCGATCTCGAAGAAGTCGAGGAAGAAGCCCAGCAGGAAGATCACCAGGTTCGCCACGAAGAGGAACCCGATGAGTCCCCCCGGCAGGTTGGTGAGCAAGTGCTCGAGCCAGACGTCTCCATCCAAGCCTCGGAACACCAGCGCGAAGAGGGTCGATCCGATGAGGAGAAAAATCACCATCGTGGTGAGGCGCGCGGTCGAGCGGGCCGCCTCCCGTACGACATCCAGCGTCAGCCGCCCCCGGATGGCCCCGAGGGCCATGGCACCCACGGCGCCTAACGCACCGGCCTCGGTCGGGGTCGCCACGCCGGCAAAGATGCTGCCCAGGACGAGGAGAACGAGAACGAGGGGCGGAATCAGCGCCTTCACCACCTGGCCCAGGAGCTCACCTTTCGACTCGTTCCGAACGGCGGCGGGGAGCGCCGGAACCCACTGGGGCCGGACCATCGCCACGCCCACGACGTAGAGGGCGTAGAGCCCCACCAGCAGCAGTCCGGGAAAGAGGCTGCCCAGGAAGAGGGCGCCGACCGAAACGCCGAGCTGATCTCCCAACACCACGAGAACGATGGAGGGCGGAATGATCTGGCCTAACGTTCCCGAGGCCAGAATCACCCCGGAAGCGAGCTCCTTCTGGTAGCCGTAGCGGAGCATGACGGGAAGGGAGATGGCGCCCATCGCCACGACGCTGGCTCCGACGACCCCGGTCGCGGCAGCCAGAAGCGCGCCGACGAACACCACACTCAGCGCGAGCCCGCCGGGAAAGGGGCCAAAGAGTTTCCCCATCGTGGTCAGCAGCTCTTCCGCCAGCTGCGCCTTCTCGAGGATCACCCCCATGAAGATGAAAAAGGGAACCGCCAGGAGCGTGTAGTTCGACATGATGCCGAACACCCGCTGGGGCATGGCCTGGAGGAGGGGCCAGTCCAGCATGCCGAGTTGCACACCGATCGCGGCAAAGATGAGGGAGGCCCCACCCAGCGCGAATGCGACCGGAAAGCCGGAAAAGATGAGGGCGAAGACCGCCACGAACATGAGAGGTCCGAGAAGGTCTTCCATCAGTGCGTCCTCTCGAGCCCTTCGTGGAGCCTGGCGTCCGACTCGCCCTCACTCCCCGTCCCTCCGGGAGGGAGCGAGTCGTTATTCCGCGTGGCGGCGAAGGCCTTGATGGCCTCGGAGATGCCCTGAATGATCAGGAGCGCGAAGCAAACCAGGATCACCGTCTTCAGGTGATAGCGCGGCAGCCCTCCGGGATCGGGCGACGCTTCGCGAACCGCCCAGGAGTTCCGAACGGCGGGAATCGCGCTCCAGAAGGAAAAGATGCAAAAGGGAATCAGGAGGGTGAGCATCCCCACGAAGTTGATCCACCCCCGGGTCCGGGTGGAGAAACGGGCGTAGACGACGTCCACCCGGACATGGGCGTCCTCTCGAAGCGCCCATGCGCCACCGAGGAGGAAGAGCAGACTGAAGAGGTACCACTGAAGCTCCAGATAGAGATTGGAGCTCAGATTGATTCCGATATAGCGGCCGGCGTATCGCCCGACGGCGTTGAACGCCCCCAGCAGCACCATCACGAGGGCAAGCCAGGCGACCGTCCGCCCCACCCGCTCGTTGAAGCGATCGATGAGCCCCGAAACGCGAAGCCATCTCCCCATTCGACCTCCCCGGAAAGGGACCCTGCTCGTAGCGCACCCATGGGGGTGAACCGGGGACGCAATCTCCGTCAGAAAGGTGCTCCTGTCCACTCCCCCCTTCGATTCTCCATCTTTCGCGATGCCCGCCACGGTCGCGGGATGTGGCGCGGGGTCGAGCACCACCCTAGCTTCCCGGATCCCGCCACTGCGTGAGAGTCAGATGCGGAAGCTTGTCCTCAGGGAGAGATCCTGCTGAATGGCTGAGGAGCGACGGAACCGCCAGTTCTGGCTGGAGACAACGCTGATCTTCGCTGCCTGGACGGTCTCCGGGCTACTTCAGGCGAACCAGTTCTATATCCAGTCCCAGCTGCGCGGGCGTCCTGTGTCGTGGGCCGATGCCCTGCGACCCGGCTTGTTGGAGTCGCTGCTCTGGGCGCTGGCCACGCTCGGCATCTTCTGGCTCGCACGGCGATTTCCGCTCGAGCGCGGTCGCATGCTCCCCAACGTCACGGTTCACCTGATTGCGGCCCTGATCCACGGGCTGGTACGCGCCGCGTTGATGGTCGAACTGGGTCAGCATGTGGAGTGGGTCGGCACCCGGACGTTCACCCGCCAGTTCTGGGGAACCTCCGGTCAGAACTTTCTCTTTTACACGCTCCTGCTCGGCATTGCCCACGCCGTGGTCTATCATGCGCGCTTTCGCGAGCGCGAGCGGGCTGCGGAGCGGCTGGCGGCCGGCCTGACCGAGGCGCGGCTCCAGGTGCTCAAGGCGCAGCTGCAACCCCACTTCCTTTTCAATACGCTGAATGCCATCTCGGCGCTCATCCCGGTCGAGGCCAAACCCGCCAGGCGAATGGTTGCCCGACTCGGTGATCTGCTGCGCATCACGCTCGAGCATGAAGCAACCCAGGAGGTGACGCTGCGCGAGGAACTCTCCTTTCTGCAGCCCTACGTCGAGATCGAGCAGGCGCGCCTGGAGGACCGGCTGACCGTCCGGATGGACATCCCTCCCGCGACCCTGGATGCTCGCGTGCCCCACCTGCTGCTGCAGCCCCTGGTGGAGAACGCCATCCGCCACGGCATCGCGCCGAGGATCGAGCCGGGAACGGTGGAGATCTCTGCCAGGAAGAGCGAGGACGGCAGCGTGCTGCATCTGGAAGTGCGGGACGACGGACCCGGCCTTGAGCTGGCGAACCATGCCAAGGTCCGCAAAGGCGTTGGGCTGACCAACATCCAGCTCCGACTGGAGCAGCTCTACCCCGACCAGCATCAGTTCTCAGTCCAGAATCGCCCTGAGGGCGGTGTCGTCGTGAAAATTTCCGTTCCCTTCCGACGCGCGGAGCGAACGACGATGCCTCCGGAGCCGCCCTCACAATGAAGATCCGCGTCGTGATCGTCGACGATGAGCCCCTGGCTCGTTTGCGGCTCCGCGACCTGCTCGCGGAGATGAACGACGTCGAGATCGTCGCCGAATGCGCCAACGGTGCAGAAGCGATCCGGACGATCGAGGCGTCGCCGCCGGATCTGCTCTTCCTCGATGTTCAGATGCCGGAGCTGGACGGGTTCGACGTGCTGCAGGCCATCGGCGTGGGGCTGGTGCCGGTCGTCATCTTCGTCACGGCTTATGAGCAGTTCGCGCTCCGCGCCTTCGAGGCACATGCACTGGACTACCTGCTGAAGCCGTTCGACGACGAGCGCTTCGAGGCAGCGTTGCAGCGGGCACGCGAGCGGATCCACGAACGGAAAGGAGGCAGCCTCGACGTTCGGCTGCGCGCGCTGCTCGAGGAGGTGCGCGGTAGCCCCGGCTACCTGCAGAGGATAGTGGTGCCGTCGGGCCACCGCAGCATGTTCATCCGGACCGAGCAGATCGACTGGATCGAGGCCGAGCGCAACTACGTCCGGCTGCACGTGCGCGACCGCACCCACCTGCTGCGTGAGAACCTGAGCCGGATCGAGGCCTCGCTGGACCCATCAAAGTTCTGCCGGATCCACCGGTCCACCATCGTGAACATCGACCGGATCCAGGCCGTCGAATCGCTCTTCCGGGGCGAGTACCTCGTGGTGCTTCACGATGGAACAAAGCTGACCTCGGGCCGCAGCTACCGTCGCAACCTGCACCACGTCATGGGCAAGGACAGCTGAGCGCGCCAGCCCACCTTCGCTCCGAAAACCACCGAGGCAACCCTCCGCTGCCGCAGACGCCTGGAAGAGCAAGGAACGCTCGTACCGGGGATTTCTGGCGTTCGTACCCCGGGATCCAGACTCGGTACCCAAATCCTTGGCGCCTGCCAGGCAAGCTCCCATAGTGTCATCCGGTAGGTACCGCCAACCCGGCTCAGTACCGTCAGGCGGAGATACCACGATGAACCGAGGCCAGGGGCCCGGTCTCACCGCGGCCAGGGAGATTGTCGGTGATATCGAAAGCGCTTCGTACGCTCGCAGCTGCGTTGCTGATACCGCTGGCGGGCGCCGCCTGCGGGGGGAATGACCCGCTCGGCTCGACCGCGCGAGCGAGCTTGTCAGGCGTCGTGAGGAACGCCGGCGGTGGCGCGATCGAAAATGCATCGGCCAGAATTGGCAGCACCACCGCGACGACCGACGCAGCGGGGCGTTTCACACTTCAGGATCTGCCGGTTGGACCGGCCACGCTCGTTACGAGTGCTCCGGATTACGACTCCCAGACGCAGACCGTTGTGCTGACCGCGGGGGACAACACGTTCGACGTCATCCTCGCTCCGGTCGATCGGGGCGAATGGGGATCCCGGGCCGGATTGCTCGCCGCAAACTCCGAGTTTGCCCTCGCGGAATCGGATGGCAAGCTCTACGTCCTGGGCGGCTATCCTGCTTCCCGGCAGACGGTCCGCACAGTGCAGGTCTACACCATCGCGAGCGACACCTGGCAGCTCGGTCCGGACCTTCCGCAGCCCAACAATCACGGGATGGCGGCCAGCGTCAACGGCAAGATCTACCTGATCGGTGGTCAGGTCACCGACGATCAACAGGGCGACTCGGCCGTCGACACGGTGTACGAGCTGGATCCCGCGATCGGTGCCTGGGTCGCGAAGGCACGGATGCCCATTGCACGCAGCGGCGGCGTGGCTGTGGCGCTCGGCGGCAAGATCTATGTGGCGGGAGGCCGGGTGCCCCGCGGCAACGACTTCGCAGTCTACGACCCGGGATCCGATCAATGGGAGGTCCTGCCGAGTCTCCCGAGCCAGCGCAATCACATCACCGGCGCTGCCATCGATGGTCGAATCCACATCGTCGGCGGGCGACTCGGCAACGGCTTGTCGCCCCTGAAATCAGATGCCCACGAAGTTTATGACCCGGGCACGCGAACTTGGACGACCAGAGCCCCGATGCTGCGGGGTCGGAGCGGCATGAACGGAGTCGTGGCCCGGGGCTGCTTCCACGTCTGGGGCGGCGAGGCGCCGACCGGCATGACGCCCGACCACGACTACTATGATCCGCGGGTAGACCGGTGGTTCAGCCTCCGCAGCATGCCTATCCCGATCCACGGCGTCGTCGGCTCCGCATACGTCGACGATCTGATCTGGGTCACCGGCGGCGGCACCCAGGTCGGCGGGGCCTCCGGCAGCCTCCACAATCAGACCTACCGGCCGGCCGTCAGCTGCGAATGACGCGGATTGTCGCAGCACGGGGGCGTGCGGGATCGGCTGCGATCGCTGCCGTAGGTGGTGCGCTGGTGGCCATCGTGACACCGGCGATGGCCCAGCACGAGCATCACGGCATTCCGGGTGGCGCACAGGTGGTGCTGACGGGAACTGCCCGCAGCGCAGCAGGCGCGCCGCTGGTCGGCGCCCTGGTACAGCTCCTCCACGGTTTCGGCGCCGACGAGCGCCTCGTGACGACGGCGCTGACCGACACAAAGGGTGGCTTCGCCGTCCGGGCCGGTGCGGGCAGCTACACATTGCAGATCAGCTACCCTGGACACGAGCCACACCGCCAGCAGGTGACCCTGGCCACAACGCCTGTCACGGTTGGCAGCATACACCTCGCGCTCGGCCCAACGGTGCTGGACGAAGTCACCGCACAGGCGGAGCGGGTCGCAGTCGAGCTGCGCAGTGGCGTTACCGTCGTGAACGTGGACGCCTCCGCCGCAGCGGGCGGCAACATGGCAGACCTCCTTCGCACCATACCGGGCATCGAGTTCGATGCGGACGGGCGCCTCAGCATGCGCGGCAGCACCGATGTACTGGTGCTGATGAACGGTCGTCGGATCGCCCTGACCGGGGATGCCCTCGTTGCTTTCCTCCGCCAGATGCCGGCAGCGGCATTGGAGCGCGTCGAGGCTGGCACCACCGTGCCAGCCGGTCACGGTGCAGACGGCGCGGCTGGGGTGGTGAACCTCGTGCTTCGCACTGACCCGGGTCGCCGTACCAGCATGCGCTCCGTGGCCGTCTCGATGGCAACGGGTGATCACTACCTGGGTTCGGCCGCCGCCGCCGGTGACGCCGGCAACGCCCTGCGCTGGGATGCGATGTACTCCCTGTCCTCCCTGCGGCACCGGGCAGACTCGAGGACGGAACGCTGGAGCCTCGTCCCCGGCGACCTCGCGCTCCACACCGATCAGAGCAGCCGCGGGGACGAGACGCACCGTCTCCACTCCGTTCTGGCGGGTACAGCCATCGCGCCGACGCCGACCACCTCCGTGGCGGTGCGCGGCGCCTACGCATGGATGGAGGGCGCTGCGCGCAACAGCTCCGCCTTCGTGTACACCAATACGGCCGGCAATACCGGAACGAGCTCGACCGGCAGCCGGCTGAGTCACTCGATTCCATCCGGCGAGCTCAGCGCCGTGATCCGCCTCGAGCGAGGGGTCGCGCGCCTCACGACCGATGCGCGCGCCAGCGTCGTGCGCGAGGACTACCATGGTGCCTACACCGACGAGGAGGCAGGCTACCAGTACCTGGGCAGTGTAATGGTCTCGCGCCAGCGCGAGCGCAGTCTGCGCAACGATCTCCACCTGCGTTTCACGGGCATCGAGGCAGAGGTCGGACAGGAGCTGCGCTCCCGCACCGTCACGGCCACTCACACGGCGACCCACTTCGATGCGACCGTGTCGCAGGACTATCGCTACGACATGGATCTGCACGCCGGCTACCTCACCGCGCATCGCTCCATCGGTGGCGGGCGGGCGGAGGCGGGGCTGCGGGTGGAGGCGGACCGAACCCGACTCCAGCTCGACGCCGCCACCGCCCGGACCGCGGTGCGCGCCTTTCCCAGCATTCGCGGTGAATGGGCCGACGCGCGGCGCGGCCTCGTCTCTCGCGTCGCCTACGGCCGTCGGATCACTCGGCCGAATGCGGAGATGCTGAATCCGTTCTCCATGGGAGGGGACGACATGAATGCAGTCGTCGGCAACCCGTCCCTGTTGCCGGAGATCTCGGATCAGCTCGAGGTCGGTATCGAGTGGCACCGCCAGCGCCAGTCGCTGCAACTGACACCGTACGTCCGCTGGACCCGAGATCCGGTTCGCCAGATCAAGCGAGCAACGGCGAGCGGCGGCACGACGACCAGGCTGGAGAACCTGGTGCGGATGCACGCCATCGGCGCCGATGGCAGCGTGCGGGCACAGCTGACTGAGAGCGCCATCGTGACGCTGGCGGGCGGTGTCGCCCACCTGGCGACGACGGGCGACGGGTTCGGCAGCAGCGGGGTGTATGCCACGGCGCGACTGACGATCGATGTCCGGGTAACCGGAAACACCACGGCACAGGTCTATGCCTACGGTCGGACCGCCCAGGCAATCGAACAAGGTGAGATCCGGCCCGCGTTCACGACCGAACTGGCGCTGACCCAGCAGCTCGCCGGCGACCGGAGTCGGGTGACGCTGCGGCTGATCGATCCGCTGCGGAGCGACCGCCTCGCCTTCCGGATCGCGGACCCAGCCTTCACGCAGCAGAGCCGCCGGCGCACCGCACGACCACTGCTGTCGCTGTTCGCATCCTACGCGGTGGGTGGCGGGCGGCGCGACGATGCGCCGGTGCGGGCCGAGGGCCCCGCCCGAATCTTCTGATGCCGCGAATCGACCGAGCAGGTTCGTCCGCAATCCAATCTGAGGCAACTATGATCAGCCGTCGCAAACTTCTCGAGATCACCATCGGTAGCGGCGCTGCGCTGGCGCTCACTCCGGAGCTGCTCCGCGCGCTCCAGGCAGTCCAGCAGCCGGGCGGAGCGCTCATCCAGCGGGCCATCCCATCTACCGGTGAGTCGATTCCGACCGTCGGCCTCTCGTTCTCCAACCACGTCGCGTGCGCGGATCGTACCGCACTCAAGGAGGTCGTCAGGACGTTTGCCGACAACGGCGCCAGGGTCTTCGACGCGATGCACGGCAGTGCGGACTCGGAGCGGTTCCACGCCACGGTTGCCAAGGAGCTTGGCATTCAGGACAGGCTGTTCTGGTCGACGCGGGGCACCCCCCCGGGCGGCCCCGGCGGCCCGACGCCGCCGGTCGCTGCCTCTGTGAACACGCATATCGAAACGTGGCTGGAGCGGCTGGGGGTGCCGAGGATGGACCTGGTCATGCTGGGGACCGGGGGCGACCCGGCGGCGTTCGCGACGTGGTTCGCGGCACTGAAGGCGCACAAGCAGGCGGGGCGCGTCCGGTACATCGGCGTGCAGGCGATAGGCAGGAACGGAGCTGGGGAGTATCCCGGGGTCGAGGCGGTCATGCGCAACGAGCAGATCGACTTCATCGGCGTCAACTACGACGTGGGCGATCGCGAACGCGTCGAGAACGTGGTCCTGCCGCTCGCCCGGGAGCGGAAGATCGGCGTAATGGCGTTCTTCCCCTTCGGCAACAATGCAGGAACGAGTTGCGGCGCCGTCCCCCGCAACCTCTTTGCGCGCGTCGGCAACCGGCCGCTTCCGGAGTGGGCGGCCGGTTTCGACGCCACGACCTGGGCGCAGTTCTTCCTGAAGTATGTGATCAGCCACCCGGATGTCACCGTGGCCCGTGTAGGGACGACCAAAGTGACGCATATGGTCGACAACATCGGAGGCGGAATCGGCCGGCTGCCGGACCAAGCGACGCGCAAGCGCATGGCGGCGTTCATCGATGCACTCCCCGCAGTTGCTGCGCCGCCGCCGGCACCCCAGGCACCGGGGATTGCGCTGTCCGCGGCCATCCTGGACCGCTACGTGGGTGAGTACCAGGCGGCGTCTGGACTCACCGCGGCCTTCCGCCGCGACGGGACGACGCTGCTCGTGAGGCTGAACACCGGTGGGGAGTACCCCCTCGCCGCCCGGTCAGAGACCCGCTTCCAGCGCCGCGAAGTCTTCTTCGAGTTCCAGCCCGACGGCCAGGGGAAGGTCACGAGTGCCATCATGGAGCAAAACGCGCAGCGCATGCCGCTGACGCGAAAGTAGAGCAACGACTCACGATGTACTCGGGAACGAATTGCGCCCACCTGTTCGCGTCGAACTCGACGGCCAACTGTGAATACGGGTGCGGTGCCACCAAAAGGAAAGACGATCGATGATCAGCCGTCGCAAGTTGCTTGGAGTCAGCGCCGCCGCTGGCGCAACGCTCGCGCTCACTCCGGAGCTGCTCCGCGCGCTCCAGCGGTCGCAGAGACAGCTCATTCAGCGGGCCATTCCATCCAGAGGCGAGATGCTCCCGGTCATCGGGCTCAGCCGGGGGAACGTCCCTGCGGATCACGCCGCGCTCAAGGAAGTCTTCCAGACGCTGGTCGACCACGGTGGCAAACTTCTCGACACGGTGCACGGCTGGGACTCGGCGGACCAGGTCGCCGGCACCATTGCCAGCGAGCTCGGGATTCAGGACAGGATCTTCTGGTCGACGCAACTGCGCCCCACGCCGGGGACGCCCGGATCAAACGTCGATCCCGCCGCCGTCGCGAGAGCGGGGGTCGAGGCATCCTTCGCGAGGCTCAGGGTGCCCAGGATCGACCTGATCCAGGTCAGCGTCCTGCGCCCCGACCTCGCGACGTCCCTCGCCGTTCTGAGGGAAATGAAGAAGCAGGGGCGCGTCCGGTACATCGGCGTGACGGCGGCGTTCCCGAACCAGCACACTGCGGTCGAGTCGGTCATGCGCAACGAGCCGATCGACTTCATCAGCGTCGACTACGCCATCGACAATCGGGCCGTCGAGGCAACGATCCTTCCACTTGCTCAGCAGCGGAGGATCGGTGTGCTGGCGTACTTTCCCTTCGGCGGTGCTGCATCACGCGAGGGCGGCACGGTTGCGGTTGTCAACAGGCTGCTTCAGCGCGCGGGAACCAGGCCCTTGCCGGCCTGGGCCGCCGAATTCGACGCCACCAGCTGGGCGCAGTTCTTTCTCAAGTACGTCGTCAGCCACCCGGCGGTGACCGCGGTCCGTGTGGGGACGACCAAGGCGTCGCACATGGTCGACAACATTGGCGGCGGGATCGGTCGCCTTCCGAACGAGGCGAAGCGAAAGCGTATGGCGGAGTTCGTGGACGCCCTGCCGGAGGCGCCCGCGCCGCAGGGACCCCAGGGGCCTGCCACACCTGCGGTCGTACTGCAGGCGGCCGTACTCGACCGCTACGTCGGTGAGTACCGGACAGCGGCCGGGCTCGTCCTGACCTTCCGGCGCGACGGGGACAAGCTCTTCGTGAAGGTGGGCGCCAATCCGGAGCTCCCCCTGACCGCTCAGTCGGAGCAGCGCTTCTCGGCGGGACCCATCGCCGTGGAGTTCACTACGCCTGACGGCGGTACAGTCACCAATCTCACCCTTCACCAGGGCAACCAGCGTACCCCGGCCACGCGGAGCCGCTGAAGCATGCTCGGTCACTTCTGGCGGGTCGGTGCGCTACTGCTCTCGTGGACGCCCGTTGCCAGTGCTCAGGGGCAGGGGCAGGACTCCCTGGGCTTGGCGCGCGCACTGGAGCGCGCAGAGCAGTTCTTCATGGCGGTAGGTCCGAAGCCGCTACCCACCGCGCGGTGGCTGGACGGAGATCGACTTGCTTACTCTGCTGACGGAAAGGCGCCCTGGACGGTCCTCGACGCCCGAACTGGGAACGTGCTGGAGTCTGGTGCAAGCGACGCAGCAGTGGGCGCCACGGGGCCATCCGGTCCCGGCCAGGGGCCACCAGGCCCCCAACGGTCCTCCACGACGTCGGGACGCCCGCTCTGGACTGCGCAGGCAGCGTCTGTCGGCGGGGCCACCGAGCTGACGGTGTCGGACGCCGCGGGTGCGACACGACTGAGACTACCCGGCGCGCCGAACCATGGCTGGAGCATTCCGCAGCGAGCCTGGAGTCCCGACCAACGATTCCTGGTTGCCCTTCGCGTCGACAACCGCGAAATCCACAGAATACCCATCGTGGACTACAGCAGCGCCATCGAAGGCGTCAGCTACGCTCCCTACCCCAAGACCGGTACGCCGTTGCCTGTCACGGAACTGCACATCGTCGACCCTGCAGCGGCCGTTGCGCGTTCGGTTCAACTGGACAGCCGAGATGCCTACGTCTGGTTGCTCGGCTG